>NZ_JBFAIA010000223.1:0-11796 GCF_040654455.1 Nonomuraea sp. NPDC050691 | reverse complement strand
GTCGCGGCGGGCCGCCGAGGAGCGCGCGGTCCGCGTGCTGGGTGAGGTGGGGATCGCGGCGGGCGCGCGGCGGCTGCGCCAGTACCCGCACGAGCTGTCGGGCGGGCTGCTGCAACGCGTCATGATTGCCGCCGCGCTGCTGGCCGAGCCGCGCCTGCTGCTGGCCGACGAGCCGACGACCGCGCTCGACGTCACCACGCAGGCCGAGGTCATGGCCCTGCTCGACGAGCTGCGCCGCGAGCGGGGGCTGGCCCTGCTGTTCATCACCCACGACCTGGAGCTGGCCGCCGCCGTCTGCGACCGCACCGCGGTGATGTACGCGGGGCGCGTCATGGAGGTACGCGCGTCGGCGCTGCTCCACGACGACCCGCTGCACCCGTACACGGCGGCGCTGGCGGCGGCCCGGCCCTCCCTGACCCGGCGCGCCGACCGGCTGCCGGCCACGCCGGGCCGCCCGCTGTCGGCGTTCGAGGCGCCGCCCGGATGCGCCTTCGCC
Organism: Nonomuraea sp. NPDC050691; assembly: GCF_040654455.1. Lineage (NCBI taxonomy): Bacteria > Bacillati > Actinomycetota > Actinomycetes > Streptosporangiales > Streptosporangiaceae > Nonomuraea > Nonomuraea sp. NPDC050691. Next base: position 11,300 of record NZ_JBFAIA010000223.1, on the reverse strand, counting down.
CCCCGCTGCGCGCACGCCCGCGACGCCTGCCGGGAGCGGCGGCCCGAGCTGCTGCCCCTCGCGGGCGGCCAGGTGGCCTGCGTCCGCGCCGAGGAGCTGCGCGGACTGCCACGCGAGCAGAACGAGGAGCCGGTGGTGTCCCATGACCGCGCCTGAGTCGCCGGAGCCCGTGCTGGAGGTCGAGGGGCTGCGCAAGACGTTCGGCGACGTCGTGGCCGTGGACGGCGTGGACTTCACCCTCCGGGCGGGCGGGGCGCTGGCCGTCGTCGGCGAGTCGGGCTCGGGCAAGACCACGGTCGCCCGCATGATCGTCGGCCTGGAACGGCCCGCCGCCGGCCGGATCACCGCCTGCGGGCGTGACCGGTCCCGGCCGGCCCGCTCGGCGCGGGAACGGCGGCGGCGCGGCGCCGAGGTGCAGATCGTCTTCCAGGATCCCTACTCGAGTCTGGACCCGCGGCAGAGCCCCGCGTCGGCCGTGGAGGAGGTGCTGCGCCTGCACACCTCCCTCGACGCCGCCGGGCGGCGCGGGCGGGTGGCGGAGCTGGCCGGGCTGGTCGGCCTCGACGAGCGGCAGATGGCGGCGGCGCCGTCGCGGCTGTCGGGCGGGCAGCGCCAGCGGGTGGCCGTCGCCCGCGCCCTCGCGGCCGAGCCGCGGGTGCTCATCCTCGACGAGTCCGTCGCCGCGCTCGACGTCTCCATCCAGGCCCAGGTCCTCAACGTGCTGGCGGACGTGCGCGAGCGCACCGGCGTGGCGTACCTGTTCATCAGCCACGACCTGGCCGTGGTCCGCCAGGTCACCGACGACGTGGTGGTGATGCGCAACGGCGCGATCGTCGAGCGCGGACCCACCGCGCGGGTGCTCGACGAGCCCGCGCACCCGTACACGCGCCTGCTGCGCGAGAGCGTCCCCCGCCCCGGCTGGCGGCCCGCCCGCCGGCTCCCCGCGGCCGGCCAGGACAACGAGCTGAAGGAGTCACGATGACCGAGACGACGCCGCGACCCGCTCCGAGGGAGCCGGTCGGCACCGGCCCGGAGGGCTGGCCCACGGCCACGGAGCTGGCCGGGCTCATCGCCCGGCGCGAGGTGAGCGCCCGGGAGGTGCTGGACGGCTACCTGGAGCGCATCGACGCGATCGACCCCGCGCTCAACGCCTTCTGCCGGGTCGACCACGACGACGCCAGGAAGGCGGCCGGCGAGGCCGACGCCCGCACCGCCCGCGCCGCGGCGACCGGCGAGCCGCTCCCGCCGTTCCACGGCGTGCCCACCGCGATCAAGGACCTGCACCCGGTGCGCGGCTGGCCGCTGTGCAGCGCCTCGAACGCCGTCGGGCACCAGGTGATGGCCGACGACGCGCCCGCCGTGAAGGCGCTGCGCCAGGCCGGCTTCGTGTTCCTGGGGGCGACGACGTCACCCGAGTTCGGCACCGTGTCGGTCACCGAGTCGGCCCGGCACGGCGTCACCCGCAGCCCGTGGGACCTCGGGCGCAGCCCGGGCGGGTCCAGCGGCGGCGCGGCGGCGGCCGTGGCGGCCGGGCTGCTGCCCGTCGCGCACGGCTCCGACGGAGCCGGCTCCATCCGCGAGCCGGCCAGCTTCTGCGGGCTCGTCGGCATGAAGCCCAGCCGCGGGCTCGTGCCGTCCGACGCCCACTACATGGAGGGCTTCGCCACCGAGGGCGTGCTGTCGCGGACCGTGCTCGACACGGCGGCCGTCCTGGACGAGCTCGTGGCGGCCCCGCGGACCACCTGGTACGAGGTGCCCCGGCCCGAGGTGCCGCTGCGCGAGCGGGCCCGGCGCGACCCGGGGCCGCTGCGGATCGGGCTGGTCGTCCAGCCGGCGTTCCCCGCCGAGGTGGACCCGCAGGCCGTGGCGCTGGTCCGCCGGGCCGCCGACCTGCTGTCCGACCTGGGGCACAAGGTGGTCGACCACCGCATCCCGGGGCTCGACCCCGAGTGGTTCACGCCGCGCTTCGACGTCCTGTACGCCACGGGCTCGGCCGACACCCCGGTGGTCGACGAGGAGGCCGTCGAGCCGCTCAACCGGACCCTGCGCGCGGCGGCGCGCCGCACCGACTCCCTCACGTACGTCACGACGATGCTGGAGCTGCAGTGGCGCTCGGCGGAGATGTACCGCGCGTGGGACGGCGAGGACGGCGTGGACGTCGTGCTCACCCCCACCAACCCGGTGCTCGCGCCGAGCGAGGGGGCGCTGTGGGAGGGGCAGGACGCCGACCCGTGGCTGCCGCTGCGGCGCGCCGAGGAGACCGCCTCCCTCACCGTCGTGGGCAACCTGCTCGGCCTGCCCGCCATCTCCGTCCCGCTGATCGAGCAGGGCGGCGGCCTGCCGCTGGGCGTGCAGCTCATCGGCGGCAGGTGGCAGGACGGCACGGTCCTGTCCCTGGCGGGCCAGCTCGAACGCGCCCACCCGTGGCGGCACCGCCGGCCCGCCGGCCTCCCGCTCTGAACCCCTCTCACCCTCATCCGGAGGAGACACCCATGGATCCGACCGCACTCTCGACGGTGATCGATTTCCGCGTGCGCGTGCCGAGCGCCGCCCGGCCCCCGCTGTCGGCCGGAGGCGACGTCTACACGCAGTACGAGGCGGTTCTCGACATCGGCGGCGGCTGGCACAAGGACATGGACACGCTGGTGGCCGAGATGGACGAGGCCGGTGTCGGCCACGCCGTCCTACACGCCGAGTACGAGCACGGCGACTACGCCGACGCGCTCAACGAGGAGGTGGCCGAGCAGGTGCGGCTGCGGCCGGAACGCTTCTCCGGCTTCGGGACCGTGACGCTGGAGCCGCTGACGATCATGCGGGCCGTGCGCCAGGTGGAGCGGGCGGCGGCGCTCGGGCTGCGCGGGATCAACGTGCAGCCGTCGTTCTTCGGCCACGCGATCGACGACCGCCAGCTCTACCCGGTGTACGCCAAGGCGACGGAGCTGGGCCTGGCCGTGGCGATCCACACGGGCGTCAACTACTCGCGGGTCCACCCCATCGAGGGCGAGCGGCCGGCCCGCCTCGACCAGGTGGCCTGCGACTTCCCGGAGGCGACGCTCATCGCCTGCCACGGGGCCTGGCCGTGGGTGCCGGAGATGGTGGCCGTGGCGCGGCGGCACCCGAACGTGCTCGTCGACTTCGGCGGCCTGGCCCCGAAGTACCTGGGCGTGCCGGGTTCCGGCTGGGAGACGATGCTGCGCTTCATGGACCGCGTGCTGCGCGGGCAGGTGCTGTTCGCCACCGACTGGCCCGTCTTCCCGCACCTGCGGGCGCTGCGCGAGTGGCACGGGCTCGGCCTGCGGGAGGAGACCCTGGACGCGCTCCTGCACGGCAACGCCGCGCGCCTGCTCGCGGCCGGGCATGATGTCCGGGAGGAGGTGGCGGTGTGAGTGTTCCCCGGTTGCCGCGCATCACCGACTACGTCCACCACTGGGCCGAGCGCCGTCCCTCGCGCGAGGCGCTGGTCGGCGAGGGCACGCGCTGGACGTACGAGCGGCTGCGCGAGGAGGTCGACCGGTGCGCCGCCGCGCTGCTCGCCGCGGGCGTCCGGCACGGCGACCGCGTGGCCCTGCTCGGCCACCCTTCGCCGGAGTCGTTCGCCGTGTTCCTGGCGGCGGCGGGCATCGGCGCGATCTGGGTGGGCCTGAACCCGAAGTACACGCTCGCCGAGCTGTCCCACGTCGTCGGCCACAGCGGGCCGGCGGTGCTGTTCGGCATGCTCGGGCCCGACGATCCGGCGCAGGCGTCCGTGCTGGACGCGCTGCGCCCGCTCGCCCCGGCGCGGGTGGTCACGTCGGGCGTGGAGCTGCCCGGCCTGTCGATCTCGTACGAGACGTTCGTCCGCACGGGCGAGTCGGTGCCCGGCGAGCTGCTCGCGTCCGCGCGCGCCCAGGTGGGGCCGCTCGACGCCGCCGCCATGATCTACACCTCGGGCAGCACCGGCCGGCCGAAGGGCGCGCTGGTCCCGCAGGGCGGGCTCGCGTTCTGCGGCGTGGTGCAGGCCGGGCGCTGGTACGGCGACGCGCCGCGCAAGCTGTGCGACCTGCCGCTCAACCACATCGGCGGGCTCGGCGACATCAGCACCTCGGTCCTCACGGCCGGCGGCACCGTGGTCTACATGCGCCGCTTCGACCCCGCCGGCGCGCTGCGCATGGTGGAGCGCGAGCGGCTGACCCACCTGTACTGCATCCCTACGCAGCTGCTGGCCATGGTGGGCACCCCCGAGTGGCGCGAGCGCGACCTCACCTCGCTGGAGCACATCCTGTGGGGCGGCGCCGCGGCCCCGCTGAGCCTGCTGCAGACCCTGTCCCGCACGGGGGCCCGGCTCGCCACCAGCTACAGCCTGACCGAGTCCACCGGCTCCGTCACCTACACCGACCCCGGTGACCCTCTGGACGTGCTGGCCTGGAGCGTCGGCCGGGTGGACCCACACTACGAGGTGGTGCTGCGCCGCCCCGACGGCGAGGTCGCCTCGCCCGGCGAGTCGGGCGAGCTGCTGGTGCGGGGCGACTTCATCACCCGCGGCTACTTCCGCGACCCGGCGGCCACACGGGCCGCGATCGACGAGGCCGGCTGGCTGCACACCGGCGACCTCGCCGTGGAGGAGCCGGGCGGCCACATCCGGCTCGTCGGCCGGCTCAAGGAGATGTTCAAGTCGGGCGGCTACAACATCTACCCGCGCGAGGTCGAGGCGGCGCTGGAGGAGCACCCTGCCGTCGCGCTCGCGGCCGTGGTGGGCGTCCCGGACGCGCGCTGGGGCGAGGTCGGCCACGCGTTCGTGGTGCCGCGCGGGCCGCTGACCGAGGCCGAGCTGCGTGAGCACGCCCGCACGCGGCTGGCCAACTACAAGGTGCCGAAGGTGTTCCGGCTGGAGGGCGAGCTGCCGAAGCTGGCCATCGGAAAGGTCGACAAGGTCGAACTGCGCCGCCGCGCCACCTCCTGAGTCACCGGGTCCCCCGCCCGGCTTCCTGCACTTCCCTTCTTCTCCCCTGCCGTTCCTCGGCGGGCTGCGACCTCATCGGAGATCCTGACATGTCCGACCTTCCTGTGCTGCACAACGTGATCAACGGCGAGCCCGCCGACCCCCTGGGCGGCGCGACGGCGCCCGTGCTCGACCCGTCCACAGGCGAGACGATCGCCCACGCCCCGCTGTCCGGTCCGGAGGACGTCGCCCGGGCGGTGGCCGCGGCCCGCGCCGCGTTCCCCGGCTGGGCCGGCACCACCCCGGGGCAGCGGGCGCGCGCCCTGCTCAGGCTGGCCGACGCGATCGAGGAGCACGGCCCGGAGCTCGCCGCCCTGGAATCGGCCAACGCCGGCAAGCCGCTGCACGTGGTGCTGTCCGACGAGATCGGCGCCATGGCCGACAACCTGCGCTTCTTCGCCGGCGCCGCCCGCTGCCTGGAGGGCCGGGCGGCCGGCGAGTACGTGGCGGGGTACACCTCGATGATCCGCCGCGAGCCGGTGGGCGTGGTCGGCCAGATCACGCCGTGGAACTACCCGATGATGATGGCCGTGTGGAAGCTCGGCCCGGCGCTCGCCGCGGGCTGCACCACCGTGCTCAAGCCCGCGCCGACGACCCCGCTGACCACGATCCGCCTGGCCGAGCTGGCCGCGGAGATCCTCCCGCCGGGGGTGCTCAACGTCGTGGCGGGCGGCAACGAACCCGGCGCGGCGCTGGTCGAGCACCCGGACGTCGAGCTCGTCTCGCTGACCGGGTCCGTGGAGACCGGCAGGTGGGTGGCCGCGCACGCGGCCGGCACGCTCAAGCGCGTCCACCTGGAGCTCGGCGGCAAGGCGCCGGTCGTCGTCTTCGACGACGCCGACCTGGACGCCGCGCTGGACGTGATCGCCGGCGCCGCCTACTACAACGCCGGCCAGGACTGCACCGCCGCCACCCGGGTGCTCGTCTCGGGCCGCCTTCATGAGGACGTGGTGGACGGGCTCGCCACCCGGGCCGCCAAGCTCGTGATGGGCGACCCGCGCGACCCCGGCACGACACTCGGCCCGGTCAACAGCGCCCGCCAGCGCGAGCGGGTGGCCGGCTTCCTCGACCGCCGCCCCGCCCACGCCGAGGTCGTCGCCGGGGGCCGGGCCCCCGAGGGGCCGGGCTTCTTCTACCAGCCCACGGTCGTCGCGGGCCTGCGGCAGGACGACGAGCTGGTGCAGCGGGAGGTGTTCGGCCCGGTCGTCACGGTCCAGCCGTTCACCGGCGAGGAGGAGGCCGTGCGGATGGCCAACGGCACGCCGTACGGGCTGGCGGCCTCGGTGTGGACGCGCGACGTCGGCCGCGCCCTGCGGGTGTCCGCCGCGCTGCGCTGCGGCTGCGTGTGGATCAACGACCACGTGCCGCTCGCCTCGGAGATGCCGCACGGCGGCTACAAGCAGTCCGGTTACGGCAAGGACCTGTCGGCGTACGCGCTGGAGGACTACACGCACGTCAAGCACGTGATGGCCGCCCTGAGCTGACCACGCCTCCCCGAACGCCCGCACCCGCGCACGGAGTCCCTTTAGTTTATCGAACGCTCGAAATCTGGTGATGGTCATGGCACGAATGAGAACCGCCGGAGCCGTCCTGCTGGCGCTGAACCTGCTCGTGGCGGGGTGCGGCGGCGGCGGGGCCGATCCGGGCGGCGGCCCGCCGGGCGGCGGCTCCCCCGGCGGGGACGCGACACCCCGGCGCGGCGGCTCCCTGACGATCCTGCGCGCCTCCGACATCGACGGCTGGGACCCCGACAAGGCGATCCAGCTCTCCACCTTCCAGACCCTCCCGCAGGTGATGGAGGGCCTGGTCGTCCCCTCCGCCGACGGCCGTTCGGTCGAGCCGGGACTGGCCGAGAGCTGGAAGCTCGACGCCAAGGCCAAGACCATCACCTTCACCCTCCGGCCCGGCCTGACCTTCAGCGACGGGCGGCCGCTCACCTCGGCCGACGCCGCGTTCTCCGTCGGGCTGTGGCGCAAGGGCCTGTCCATGGGCACGCTCTACTCGGCGATCACCGGCACCGACACCCCCGACCCGCGCACGCTGGTGGTGCGGATGAGCCGGGCGAGCACGTTCACCCTGGCCTGGCTCGGCAACGGCTCGTCCATCGTGGTCCCCAAGGACTTCGGCGGGCGCAGCCGGGCCGACTTCTTCACCCGCCCGGTCGGCGCCGGGCCGTTCGTCGTGGCCTCCTACCAGCCGGGCCGGCGAATCGTGCTCGAACGAAACCCCCGCTACCACAACCCCGGCCTGCCCTACCTCGACCGGCTCGTCTACGAGGTGGTCGCCGACCCCAACCAGCAGCTCCTGCGCTTCCAGAGCCGCCAGGCCGACGCGATCGAGGCGGTGCCCCTCGACCTCGCCGCGCAGATCCCGCGGCCGGAGCGGGTCGTCGTCCACCCGTCGGCGACGATCCACGGCATCTTCGTCAACGCCGCCAGGAAACCCGGCTCCGACCTCCACTTCCGGCGCGCCGTCAGCCTGGCCATCGACCGCGCCCGCTACATCCAGGCGGTCTTCGGCGGGTTGGCCGCCCCGGCGACCGGCGGCCTGCCGCCGCGGGTGCAGGGCTCGGCCGGCTGCGGATGCGTGTACGAGACCGGGGTGGAGCTCGCCCGCCAGGAGCTCGCCCGCTCCTCCTACCGGCCGGGCACCAAGGTCGAGCTGGTGGTGGACGCGACGACGCCGTTCTCCACCCGCGCCGGCGAGACGGCCGCCGCGCTGCTGCGCGACGCCGGCGTCGAGGTGGACCTGCAGAAGCTGGAGGTGCAGGTGCTCGTCGACCGGCAGGCCAAGGGCGACTACGACCTGTCGCTGGGTGAGGTCGGCAGCGTGTCGCCGACCGTCGGCGACATCTTCGGCCTCATCGTCGCCACCGGCGGCCTGTACTCGGGACTGCCGATGAAGACCATCTCCGAGGCGTTCGACCGGATGGACGTCGCCCGCACCGACGAGGAGCGGACGGAGGCGGTGCGCGTGGCCGAGACGTGGATCCACGACAACCTGCCCTACATCCCGGCGGCCTTCCCCGACCGGCTGTTCGCCGTGTCGCCGAAGGTCAGAGGGCTCACCGTCACCCCGTTCCTGTCCTATCCGGCCCAGCGTCTCTGGGCGGGCTGACCATGTCCGCCGGACGGCTGCGCTTCGTCGCGGTCAGGCTGCTCCAGGCGGTGCCGGTGCTGGCCGCCCTGCTGCTCGTCGTTGTGCTGCTCCAGCACCTCATGCCCGGCGACCCCGCACGGCTGCTCGCCGGGCCCCGGGCGAGCGCCGAGCAGGTGGCGCGGGTCCGCCACGACCTCGGGCTCGACCAGCCGGTCCTGACCCAGTTCTGGACGTACGCCGTCAACGTCGCGAGCGGTGAGCTGGGCCGCTCCAGCCGCACCGGCACGCCCATCGCGGAGCTCCTGCGCGAGCGCGGCGGGGTGACGGCGTGGCTGCTGACCGGCGGCCTGCTCGTCAGCGTGCTGCTGGCGGCGCCCGCGGCGCTGCTCATGGCGCTGCGGCCCCGCTCCCGCGCCGCCCGGGCGTGCGCCAGGTCGCTCACCGTGGTCCTCAACTGCCCGCCGTTCTGGATCGGCCTCATGCTCGCCTCGGTGCTGGCGCTGCGCACGGGCTGGCTGCCGGTCGGCGGGTTCGGCGAGGACCCGGGCGAGGGGGCCCGCTCGATGGTGCTGCCGTCGCTGACCGTGGGCCTCGCGGCCATGCCGCTGCTGGCGCGCAGCGGCGCCGAGAGCCTGCGCCAGGTCCTGGCCGCCGACCACGTGACCACCGCCCGCTCGCTCGGCCTGTCCGGCTGGGCGCTCGTGCGCCGGCACCTGCTGCGCAACGCCCTGCCGCCCGCCGTGACGCTGCTGGCCGTGCAGGCCGCCGCGCTGCTGTTCGGCGCGGTGGTGGTGGAGCAGACATTCGGCCTGCCCGGGCTCGGCGCGGAGATGGTCGGCGCGGCGAGCCAGCGGGACTTCCCGGTCGTGCAGGCCCTCACGCTGGTCTTCGGCACGGCCATCATCGTGATCAACCTGCTCGCCGACCTCACGGTCGCGCTGCTGGATCCGAGGACGACATGGCGATGACCCGTTCCCTCCTCCGCGCCGGGCTCCCCCTCGGGGCGCGCCTGGCCCGCCTGCCCCGCCCCGCCCGGCCGGTGGCCGTGCCGCTGCTGGCGCTGGTCGTGCTGGCCGCGGTCATGGCGCCGGTGCTCGCGCCCGCCGACCCCGCCCGGCTGACGCTGGACCAGCTGCAGCCGCCGGGCGCCGCCCACCTGCTGGGCACCGACGCGCTGGGGCGGGACGTGCTGTCGCGGCTGCTGTACGCGCTGCGCACGGATCTGCTGCTCATGGTCGTCGCCGCGGGCCTGCCCATGCTGCTGGGCACGCTCGTGGGCGCGGTGGCCGCCTACTACGGCGGCGTCCTGGACGCGGCGCTGCGCTGGACGGCCGACATCCTGCAGGCCCTGCCGGTCTACGTGCTGCTGATCGCGTTCGTGTTCGTGCTGGGCCCGGGCACGGCGTCGCTGCTCGTCGCGTTCAGCGCGCTCGGCTGGGTGGTGTACGCGCGGCTGATCCGCACCGAGGTGCGCCGGGTGCGCGAGCGCGAGTACGTCGCCGCCAGCCGGCTCCTCGGCCTGTCGCACGTCGCGGTGCTGGTCCGCCACGTGCTGCCCAACGCGCTGCGCCAGTCACTGGTCTACCTGGCCGCCGACATGGGGATGGCGCTCCAGGGCGTCGCGGTGCTGTCGTTCTTCGGGCTCGGCGTCAAGGCCGGGACACCGGAGCTGGGCGCCATGGTGGCCGAGGCGCAGCTCTTCCTGCGCAGCCACTGGTGGCTCGCCGCGTTCCCCGGCGTGGTGATCATGGTCCTCGGCTCGTGCGTCGCCTCCCTCGGCGAGCGGGCCGGGGGCGGGGAGGAGGACCGATGAGCGGGTACCCACCGCTGCTGGAGGTCGAGGAACTGCGCGTGACCGTGCGGAGGGACGGCGCGGAGCTGACCGTGCTCGACGGCGTGTCCCTCGCCGTCGGCGCCGGACAGTGCCTCGGCGTCGTCGGCGAGTCGGGGTGCGGCAAGTCGCTCACCCTGCGCGCCGTGATGGGGCTGCTCCCGCCGGGCGCCCGGACGACGGGCGGCGAGGTGCGGCTGAGCCCTCGCGACGGCTCGGCGGCCGTTCCCGTGCCCGCCGGCGGGGCGGCGGGCGCCGGGCTGGCCATGGTGTTCCAGGACTCGCACGGCTCGCTCGACCCCACCATGCGGGTCGGGACGTTCCTCGCGGGCGTGATCCGCCACACCGGCGCCTCCCGGAGCCGGACAGGTGACGCCCGTGACGCGCCGGTCGGCCGGGCGGCGGCCCGGCGGCGGGCCGTGGAGCTGCTGGAGGCGGTCGGCGTGCCGGACCCGGAGCTGCGCCTGCGCGCGTACCCGCACGAGCTGAGCGGCGGCATGCGCCAGCGCGTGGCGATCGCGCTGGCGCTCGCCACGGAGCCGCGCGTCCTGCTGTGCGACGAGCCGACCACGGCCCTGGACGTGACGCTCCAGGCCGAAATCCTGCGGCTGCTCGACGCGGCCCGCTCCGGGCGGGGGCTCGGCATGGTGTTCGTCAGCCACGACATCGGGGTGGTGCGGCAGGTCGCCGACGTGGTCGCGGTCATGTACGCGGGGCAGGTGGTCGAGGCGGGTCCGGTGGAGGACGTGCTCGCCCGGCCGCGGCACCCGTACACGCGCGCCCTCCTGGAGGCGGCGCCCACCCTCACCGCGCCACCCACCGTCGGCACGCCACCTACCCACGGCACGCCACCTACCCACGGCACGCCACCTTCCCCCGGTGCACCTCCCCCCCTTGGCGAACCGCTCTCCCCCGGTACGCGCCCGGCCCTCGGCGCGCCGCGTGAGCGGTTCCGTCCCATCCTCGGCGCGCCACCGTCACCGGCGGACTACACGGCGGGGTGCCGGTTCGGGCCGCGCTGCTCCGGGCACGAGGCGGCCTGCGCGGTGACGATACGGGGGCTGGACGCCCGGCTCCCGGGCCACCGCTCGTCCTGCGTCCACGACCAGCCCCCGGCCGGCCGCTCCTCCTCCCCCGGAGGCCCCGGCCCGCACCACACACGTGACGACCAGGGAGTGGAGGCCGGATGAGCGCGATCGTGCGGGTGGACGGGCTGGTGGTGGAGCACTCCGTACGGACCGGGCCGCTGCGGCGACAGCGGGTGCGCGCGGTCGACGGGGTGGACCTGGCGCTGGCGCGCGGACGGCGGCGAGGTGCCGTCGAAGCTACGGACCGCGGTCGCGGGCGGCTCCTCCTCGCCGGTGGAGGTGCTGAAGGACTTCGAGCGCACCT
>NZ_JBFAIA010000222.1:0-11927 GCF_040654455.1 Nonomuraea sp. NPDC050691 | reverse complement strand
CGCCCTCCTTGACCGCGTACTCGCCGCCCTCGGACCAGGCGAGCGCGCCGAGCAGGTGGTTGGCGTCGGAGCCGCCGTTGAAGGGCGGCGACTCCCGGGCGCCCGTCGCGACCGCGTCGCCGCAGGAGCGGACCAAGCCCGGCGACCAGCCCGAGCCGCCCCGCCGCAAGCGCGACCCCTACCTCGACAACGTCAAGTTCCTCCTGATCGCGCTGGTGCCCGTCGGCCACGCGCTGGTGCCGACGCTCGACGCCGACTCCTCGCGCGCCGCGTACATCTTCATCTACGTCTTCCACATGCCGCTGTTCGTGATCATCAGCGGCTACCTGTCCCGCAACTTCTGGAACTCCAACGCCAAGACGAACAAGCTCGTCGACACGTTCGTCGTGCCGTACGTCATCGTGGAGGTCGGCTACGCGGTGCTGCGCACCGCGCTGGGCCAGAAGTGGTCGCTGACGATCATCGACCCGGCCTGGCTCAACTGGTACCTCCTGGCGCTGCTGTTCTGGCGGCTGTCCACACCGGTGTGGAAGCGGATGAAGTACCCCGTGCCGGTGGCCATCGCCATCTACCTGTTCGCCGGGTTCTCGCAGATCTCCGGCGACTTCAGCATGGACCGCTTCTTCGGCCTCATGCCGTTCTTCGTCATCGGCCTGGTCCTGCAGCCGGAGCACTTCGATCTGCTCAACCGGCGCTGGATCAAGATCGTCTCCTTGGGGGTGCTGGCCTCCGCCGCCGCGGTCGCCGTCTACATCGCGCCGAAGGCGACGCTGAAGCCCTTCTACTTCAAGCACAGCTTCCAGGACATGGACCTGTCCTGGTGGATGGGCCTCGGCGTGCGCACCGGGCTGCTCGTCTGCTCGCTCGCCGTGTGCTTCGCCGTGCTCGCGCTCGTGCCCCGGGGCGAGACGTGGTACTCCGACCTCGGCACCCGCACCCTCTACTGCTACCTGCTGCACGGCATCCCGGTGCTCATCGCCAAGGAGAAGGGCTGGCTGGAGCTGCCGTGGCTGCACGGCCCGCTCGGCGTGCTGGCGATCAGTTCGAGCTGCTTCGCGCTGGCCATCGTGCTGTGCCTGCCGGAGACCCGCACCGTGTTCAAGTGGGTGCTGGAACCGCGCCTGACCTGGCTGTACCGGCGCCCATCCGGAAGTTAAGCGGCAGTTCGGCCCGCATTAACGCTCATGACCCGGTGAGCACCGAGCATCGACGCATGCGGGTTTGCGTAGCCACCATCGTCCACCATCCCGAGGACGCCCGGATCATGCACCGGCAGATCCGGGCGCTGCTCGACGCGGGCCACGAGGTGACCTACGTCGCGCCCTTCACCCATTTCAACGTCACGCCGCCCATGGGGCTCACCCCGGTCGACGTCCCGTACGAGGCGGGGGTCGGCCGGGCGGGCGCCGCGCTCAGACGCGGCCTGCGCGGCGCCGACCTGCTGCTGGTCCACGACCACGCGCTGCTGCGCCTGCTCCCCCACCGCCGCCCGCCGGTCGTGTGGGACGTCCGCGAGCCCGTCAACGCGCGGCGGCTGGCGCGGGCCGAGCGGCGCCACAACGTCTGCACCTCCTCCGTGGTGCCGGAGGCGACCATGGTGGCCGCGGCCCCGCCCGTGCCCGGCGACACCCGGGTCGTCCACCTCGGCCGGCTGTCGGCCGAGCGCGGCCTGACGGAGCTGATCGGCCTGGCCGAGCGGCTGGTGCCGCACGGGATCCGCATGGAGCTGATCGGCGCAGCCGAGCCCGGGGTGCGCCCGCTGCTGCGCGACGCCCAGCGGGTCGGGCTGCTCGACTGGTACGGCTACGTGCCGAACCGGCACGCCCTGCGGATGGCCGAGGGCGCGCTGGCCGGGCTGTCGCTGGCCGCCGGCACGGTGACGGGGATGCCGACGAAGGTCCTCGACTACATGGGCCGCGGCGTGCCGGTGATCACCACGGCGCAGTCGGCCGCGCTGGTGGAGCGGACCGGCTGCGGGATCGTGGTGCCGCTGGACGTGGACGCGGCCGTGGACGCCGTGCTCGACCTCAAGGAGGACCCGGCACGACGGTCGGCGTACGGTGTGCGCGGCCACGCGGAGGCCCGGCTGCGGCACCACTGGCCTGATCACGCGCCGTCGTTCGTGGCCCGCATGGAGGCGTGGGCCGGGCTCACCGCCCCGGTCCGGAGCCGTGCCGCCAAGGCGCCCCTCTCGCGGACGGCCTAACGCGTCCGGTCGAGGTCGAAGGTCACGTCCGCCAGCCTGACGGTGCGCACCCGGGGGTCCTCGATGAGCTTGCGCAGGTCCTTGATCGTCGCCATCTCGTCCACGTAGGCGTACACCAGGCCGTCGCTCGCCGCCTTGCGCAGCCGGGACAGGGACAGGTCGAAACGGCGCAGGTTCGCCTCGTCGTAGTCGCGCAGCATGCCGACCCAGTGGCGGAATCTCTGAAGGTCCTGCGCGGGCACCTTCTCGCAGGGCGGGTCCAGGTCCTCGCCCGGGAGGACGCGGTCATAGGTGGTGCTGTCCCATGTGATCGGGACCGAGCCGGGGCGCCGCTCGTAGACCATCCTCCCATCGCACCCGTGACCGAACGCCCCGAAGTCGGCGGGTGTCATCGGCTTGGCGAGCTCGATGACGGCCATCGCGTTGAGGCTCTCGGGAAGCCGCGCCAGCACCTTGCGCATGTCCTCCTTCGACTGGAGCCAGGTGCCGACGTTGGCCAGCGACGTGCTGAGCCGGGTGTTGGCGTAGTTGCCGAGCGGCAGCCGGCCGACCCGGCCGAAGAAGTCCTGAGTTATGGTGTAGAAGCCGCCGTCACCGCCCTCGAAGCCGCCCCCGGCCCGTCTCTGGCGGGCGCCGACGGTGAGCGACATGGACAGCGGCGTGGTCTCGCAGCAGTCCTGCACCGCGATGCTGTACGCCGGGTTGTAGATCTTGAAGGCCGTGCCGAGCACGTCCCACATGCGCCTCTCCCGGTCGCCGCGCTTCTGCACCGCCGCCGAGCCGAGCGTCGCGACGAGCGCGACCGCCACCAGCACGGCCAGCACCAGCGACGCCGTCCTGACGACTCCCCGGCGCACCGCCCTGCGGGTGACCTTGGGGTCGAAGTCCGGCATCTCCAGCACCGGCTCGTCCTCGTTCATCGCGCCCCTCCGCTTGTCTCGACTCCGTACGTCTCGGCGAACGCGGCCCTCGCGCGCCACACCGCGGTCTTGATCGTCGCGTGTTTGGTACCGGTCATCGCGGCCACCTCCACCAGGGAGAAGCCTTCGAGGTAGACCAGCGTGAGCAGCTTCCGGTGCCGCTCAGGCAGCCGGTCGAGGGCGTCGCGCACGTCCACGGCGTCCACGTGCAGCGCGGGGACGCCGAGCTCGTCGGCGTCGGGTAAGGCGAGCTCCCGGCGCGAGCGCCGCACGTGGTCGATGAGGACGTTGCGGGCGATGGTGAGCAGCCAGGCCGCGGCGTTCTCCCCGCGCCAGCCGAGCAGGGCGCGGGTGGCCTTGACGAACGTCTCCTGGGCGAGATCCTCGGCGAGATGGGGGTCGCGGGTGCGGCGCAGGAGGAACCCGCACACGAGCGCCCAGTGCTCGCGGTACAGCTCCTCGATGATGACGGCCTCCGCGTTCTCGGTGATGTCACATCAGCCCAGACGAGACCTCCCCGGGAATGGTCACATCCCTTTCCGGTTGATGTACTGGACGCATGGCATCGCATGTGATCCAAGGGCGTACGGTCAGCATGCCTGTCGAGGTGCGAGACGCGATCGTCTGCAGCGCGATGTATCCCGTGCGGGCCGACGCGGCCCGGGCGGTGATCGCCTATTCCGGGCTGGACGTGGCCGAGGTGCTCCCGGGCAAGGCCGTCTGCGTGCTGACGTTCGTCGACTACCGCGACGGCGACCTCGATCAGTACCACGAGTTCGGCATGGCGTTCATGGTGCGGCCGCCGGGCGTGGCGGGCGCGGCCGGGCTGGCCGACCTCAGGCAGGCGGGGGTGTTCATCCACTGGCTGCCGGTGGACCAGCGGTTCACGCTGGAGGCCGGGCGGAGGATCTGGGGCTTCCCGAAGGAGCTGGCGGACATCGAGCTGCGGCTGTCGTCGCCGTACAAGCGCTGCATCGTGCGCAAGGACGGCCGGCTCGTGCTCGACATGCTGCTCAAACCGGGCCTGCCCGTGCCCGGTCCGGGCCCGATGACGCCGCTCGACGCCTACACCCACCGCGACGGGCTGACGCGGCGCGTGCCGTGGTCGGTGCGGGCGCGCGGAGTCAGGGTGCGGCCCGGCGGGGCGCTGATCCGGCTCGGCAACCATCCCATCGCCAAGGAGCTGAGCGAGCTGGGCCTGCCCAAGCGGGCCCTGACCTCGTCCACGGTGGCGCGCGCCGAGATGACCTTCGGCGACGCGATCAACCCCTAGGCGGCCCTGCCCGCTCCTGGGCGGGCCGCAGAGGGGCCGTCAGACGATCGGGGGGCGGCCGAGCTTCACCATGCGCCAGGCCGTGCTCCAGGCCATGGGCCGGCGCTCACCGGCCGGCGTGCGCAGCCCTTCGAAGAAGCCGGAGAACCACGCCTTGAGCGCCATGCCCGAGCCGCGCTCGCGGATCACGGTCAGCACGACCCAGTCGAGCAGGTAGAGGGCGGCCAGGGGCCACGGCAGGTTGCGCCGGGCCAGCCACACCCGGTTGCGGGCGTTGAGCCGGTGGAAGTCGGCGTGCCGGGTCGGCGGAACCTGCGGGTGGTACATGACCGTCTCGGCGTCGTACTCGATCCGGTAGCCCTCGCCGAGCAGCCGCCAGGCCAGGTCGGTCTCCTCGTGCGCGTAGAAGAACCGCTCGGGCAGCCCGCCCACCTGGAGGAAGGCCGAGCGCCTGATGGCCGAGGCGCCGCCGAGGAACGTGGTGACCGGCGAGGAGCGCTCGGGATCGCCGGCGCGCAGCCGCGGCACGTGGCGGCGCTGGCCGGTGCCGCCCTCGGGGTCCATCACCCGGAACGAGATGACCGCGAGGTCGGGTTCGGTGGCGAACCGGTCGCGGACATGGGAGACGACCTTCTGGTTGGCATACCAGCCGTCGTCGTCGAGGAACAGCACGACGTCGCCGGAGCACTCCTCGACGCCGCGGTTGCGGCCGGCCGGGATGCCGGTGTTGCGGTCGAGCCGGATCGTCTTGACGGTCGCGGCCGAGCCCTCGGGTGGCGTCGCCGACACCGCGGGCACGTCGGCGCCGTTACCGACGATCACCACTTCGACGTCGCCGTCGATCTGGTTGAGCGCGGACTCGACCGCCCGGTTCAGCTCCGCGACCCGGTTGCCCATGGTGAGGATGACGCACGAGATCTTCAACGAATCATCGTCCTGACGCGTCGAAGGCACGAGCGGAGCATTCTTTCATGATCACCGAGTCTGCTGGTCGCATGGTCCTGATGTTGGTGGAGCTAAGCGTATCGGAACCGGTGGTGAACCCCCGCCGAACGACGGAGGTCCGATCAATACGACGGTCGAGACGGGCAACCGGTTCCGGGCTTCTGATCAAGCAAGCCGCCTCGACGCCATGATGCTCACCAGATGCAGCACGACCTGTACGCCCGCCGCCACGCAGCAGGCGACGACCAGCACCCGCGTGGCCGTCAGATCGCCGATCACCAGATCGGCCACCATCGCCACCAGGGCGAGCAGCGACAGCTCGACCGGCTGCACGATCCGGTGGAACTGCGTCGCCGCGAGCACCCGCCGGCCCAGGCTGAGCAGCCCGGAGCGGAACTGCACCCCGGCCGCGTCGCTGGCGGCCGGCAGGCCGCCCTTGGCCCGGGCCACCTCGACCAGGTCGGACTCGGCCTTGATGAGGATCGCGCCGAGCGCCCCGGCGAACCCCAGCACGGTGTACCAGTCGGGCAGGACGGCCGAGGCCCGCCAGCCCAGCCCGGCCAGCAGCGCGGCCTCGGTGAAGTAGGCGCCGACCCGGTCGAGGTAGACGCCGGCCAGCGACGTCTTGCCGGTCCAGCGGGCCAGCTCGCCGTCGGAGCAGTCGAGCAGCAGGTAGACCTGCGTGAGCAGGGCGGCGAGCACGACGGCCCACGGGCCGGGCAGGGCGAGCACGACCCCGGCCAGGATCCCGATCACCGTCATCAGCCAGGTGAGCTGGTTGGGCGTGACGGGCGTCTTGGCCAGCAGCCAGGTGGCGTAGATGGACAGCCGGCGCATGTAGAGCACGCCCGCCCAGTGCTCGCCGTTGCGGCGCTCCAGGTGGCCCGGAGGCTGGGCCACCTGGCGCAGCTCAGCTACCGAAGGCCCGGACATAGTCCTCAACCCGATCGCGGATCTCGGAGTCGCTCATGCGCAGGTGCTCCAAGATCGTGTAGCGGCCGGGACGCGTGGCGGGCGCCAGCGCGACGGCCTCGGCGAACTGCTCCGCGCTCAGCCCGATCTCGGCCGGCGACACGGGCAGCTGGTGGCGGCGCAGGCACGCGGTGACCTGCGCGAGCCGGGCCTCGTCCTCCCTGAGGAAGAAGCAGAAGGCGGCACCGATCCCGGCGAGCTCGCCGTGGTTTGAGGTGCCCGGGAAGAGTTGGTCCACGGCATGAAGGATCTCATGGTCGCCACCGCTCGAAGGCCGCGACGAGCCTGCGATCACCATCGACATGCCCGACAGGATCAGCGACTCGGCGAGGACCGTCAGGAACGCGTCGGACTCGATCGAGTCGCCGCGGCCGATCAGCGCCTCGGCCGAGGTGCGGGCCATCGAGCAGGCCAGGCCGTCGATCGGCTCGCCGCGCTCGACGTTGCTGAGGATCCAGTCGTCGATGGCCGACAGGTTGCTGACCACGTCGCCCACGCCGGAGCGGACCAGTGACTCGGGCGCGTTGTGCACGAAGTCGAGGTCCACGAGGATCGCGAGCGGCATCGGCACGCCGAAGGAGCCCTTGCCGCCCTCGTACGTCAGCGAGGCCGTCGGCGAGCAGATGCCGTCGTGGGACAGGTTGGTGGCCACGGCGACCATCGGGATGCCGGCGAGCGAGGCGGCGTACTTCGTCGCGTCGATCGTGCGCCCGCCGCCGACGCCCACCACCACCTCGTAGGCGCCCTTGCGCAGGTCGGCGCCCAGCGAGACGGCCGCCTCGACCGACCCGTCGGCGACCCGGAACACCTCGGCCTCGTCGAGCGTGGGCGCGATCAGGCCCTCGATGTGGTCGCCCTGGCCCGGCCCGACCGCCACCGCGACGCGGCCGGAGGTCGCCACCCGGCTGTCGGCGAGCAGCGCGCCGAGCTGCGCCACCGCGCCCCGCCTGACCTCCATGGTCAGCGGCGCCGGCAGCATCCGCGCTAGGAGTGGCATGCGGCCCCCTCAGAAGCGGCTGGAAGCGGCATCGCGGCCCCCTCAGTAGCGGACGGCGATGGTGCGGGCCTTGGCCAGGTCGTCGTGGTTGTCCACCTCGACCCAGTCGACCTCGCCGATCGGCGCGACGTGGATGTGCTCACCGCGCGCGATCATCTCCTGGTAGCCGTCCTCGTAGTAGAGCTGCGGGTCGCGCTCGAACGTGGCCTGGAGCGCGTCGGCGAGCCGCTCGGCCGCGCCCGGCCGGATCAGGGTCGCGCCGATGTACTCGCCGTACGCCTCGGCCGGGTCCATGAGCTTGGTGATGCGCTTGACCGCGCCGCCGTCGAGGGTGACCTTCATCTCCTCGTCGGCCAGCTTCTTCACGTCGTCGACGGCCAGCAGGATGTCGCTGGTCTCGGGGGCCGACAGGAGCGTCTTCTCGACCGAGACGGGGTGGACGGTGTCGCCGTTGACGAGCAGGGCGCCCTGCGCGAAGTAGTCGCGGGCGCACCAGAGGGAGTAGGCGTTGTTCCACTCCTCGGCCTTGTCGTTGTGCACGAGGGTGAGCTTGACCCCGTGGCGCCGCTCCAGCGCCTCCTTGCGCTCGTGCACGGCCTGGGCGGCGTAGCCGACGATCACCACGACCTCGCGCAGGTCGACCTCGGCGAGGTTGCGCAGCGAGATGTCCATGATCGTCGTCTCACCGTCGACCGGCACGAGCGCCTTGGGCAACGTGTCGGTGTACGGCCGCAGACGTCTTCCGGCTCCAGCGGCCAGCACCATTCCCAGCAACGTGCACTCCTCAGTCGAGCATGACTACCGTAGGCCCAAAGGTTAGTTGGCTTTGGGGCCTGTGCGGGTAATCCGCCGTCAGTCTTGCGTTCCCATGTCGGCCACCTCCGCCGCCGGCTCCGGCGCGGAGCGAGGCGCGGCGAGCCAGCACGTGAGGCTCTCCCAGCCGAAGAGCCCCCACAGGTAGAGCGCGAGGAGCGCGTAACCGAAGGTCATCACGCCGGCGACGCCCGCCAGCGCGATCACCAGCATCCGTCCCTCCCAGCCGAGGCCGAGCTTCGACAGCCACGGCGGCGGGTAGACCCGCTGCCGCAGCCGGTACACCAGGTCGTAGTGGTGGAAGGCGAGCGCGCCGAGCAGCAGCATGATCAGCACCGGGTGGACGCCGTGGGCGAACCCGCAGGCCGCGACGAACGCGTACTCGATCAGCCGCAGGACCGGCGGCACGAGCCAGTCGAAGCGGCCGTCATGTGGATGGGAGCTGCCCGGCCCGGCCAGCAGCAGCGTCACGGCGGGCGCGAAGAGCGCCAGCCCGTCGCTGCCGGCCACGCCGAGCATCAGCAGGACGCCGGTGACGAACGCGCCGGCGACGACCGGCGGCAGCGGCGGGAGCTGGCCCGCGACGAGCGCCCCCATGCCGCGCGAGAGCGGCCCGTCGTCGCGGTAGGTGACGACCGTGCTCCTCGGCACCGGTGTCATGTGCACGGTGATCATCGTGCCGGCCTCGCGATCCGCCCCGTGAGCCGGTGGACGCCCGTCATCGTGCCGACCTCGCGATCCGCCCCGTGAGCTGGTAGAGGGACGCGACGCCGCCCCAGGTGATGAGCGCCGCGAACGTCACGCGGGCGTTGAACAGCGCGGCGGTCACGGCGATCAGCGCCATCCGCTCGCCGATGGGCAGCACGATCATCTTCTTCGCCCAGTGGATCAGCGAGTCGCGCTCCAGCCGGTGGGACAGGCCCAGCACGCCCTGCGCGGCGGGGGCGCCGGCGCGTCCGTCGGTCTCCTCCAGCAGCGAGCGCACCGGCTTGGCCCACAGCGCGCCGACCTTGGCCGCGTCGGCCACGGACCCGCCGTACGCGAAGTCGATCGCATGCCGGACGACCTGCAGGATCATCGCGGCGATGGCGAGGTACCAGATCCCGTCGGGACCGCCGTGCTGCCACGGCAGGCCGCCCGCGTAGCCGATGGCGAGACCGGCGTAGACGACGTACTCCTTCAGCCGGTCGGCCATGCCGTCGGCCCACGCCCCGAGCGGCGTGAACGCGCGGGTGTAGCGGGCGAGCTGGCCGTCCAGGCAGTCGAGCACGAACGACAGGTAGACCAGCGCCGCGCCCAGCACCATCGCGCCCCGCGTGCCGGCCGAGAACCAGACCGCCGCCAGCACGGCCAGGCCGACGGAGCAGCCCGTGACCGTGTTGGGCGTGAGCCTGAGCCGCGCCGCCGGGCGCACCAGGTGGCGCGACCAGGAGGAGACGAAGAACGTCGTGAAGAAGCCGTCGCGGTCCTTGACGGCGGTGTCGAGGCGCACCTGGTCCTCGTCCACCTCCGCGAGCCGGGTGATCGCGCCGTCGGCGGTGGCCTGCCCGGTCACCCGGTCGGCGTGCAGCGGGCCGAGCCGGGCCGCGCGGACCCGCGCCCCCGCCCTGACCAGCCCCACGAGCAGCAGGTCGACCGCCTCGACGGCGCTGACGGGGCCGAGCCGGCCGCTCTCGGCGAGGTCGGCCAGCTCCTCCGCGACGTCGGCCAGCGAGGCGAGGTCGGCCTCGCCCGCCTGGAGCACGCCCCGGAAGGTGGCGTTGGCCTGCGGCACGGTGTGGAAGGAACTGGCCGCGGCCACCACCCGGCCGCCCTCCAGCCGCACGGGCGGGCGCAGCGGCCCGCCCTCGGCGTCGGAGGAGACGAGCGCGGCCGAGCCGCGCGCCGGGTGCTGGAGCAGGAGACCGAGCGCGTCGGTGTGGGCGACGAGGTCGGCGGGCAGCACGACGAGCGGGCCGGTCGAGCCGCGGGCCAGCTTGGCCACGGCGCGCAGGTCGGCGCCGAGCCCTCCGGCGGGTTCGGCATGCTCGGGCTCGGGCTGCTCGCCTCGCGGGAGCAGCGCGCCGCCGGGCGTCAGCACCTGGACGTCGCGGACGGCGAGCGCCGCGAGCTGGTCACCGAGCCGGTCGAGCAGCGTGCCGTCGGCGCAGGAGAGCCGGCATGCCGGGGTCGTGGCGAGCAGGACCACGGAGGCGGCCGAGCTCGCGCGGGTCAAGGAAGGTGTCAAGCGCAGGTCCTCCCGGTCGTGAGGGAGTGCGTGGACTCAGCGTAGCGAGAGGGCGACGCGATATCACGGACCCGGACCGTTACGCTCCGGGTATGGATTCTGGGTTGCGCGCCGTCGGGGTCGTGCTGGCGGGCGGAGTGGGGCAGCGCATGGGGCTCGGCCGGCCCAAGCAGCTGGCCACCGTCGCCGGGCGGACGATCCTGGAGCACTCGATCGCCCTGTTCGACGGCTCCCCCGACATCGACGAGGTCGTGGTGCTGATGACGCCGGGGCTCGTGGACGAGGCGAGGGAGCTGGTCGGGCGGGCCGGGTTCCGGAAGGTGACCAAGGTCGTCGAGGGCGGCGCGAGTCGTACGGAGAGCACCTGGCGGGCGCTGCAGGCGATCGGCGCGGAGGAGTGCGACGTGCTGCTGCACGACGCCGTCCGGCCGCTGCTGGAGCCCCGGATCATCACGGACTGTGTACGCGCGTTGCGGGATCACCGGGCCGTCGAGGTGGCCATCCCGAGCTCCGACACCATCTTCGCGGTCGAGCCGGGGCCCGGCGGGGAGACGATCACGGAGGTGCTGGACCGCTCGCGGCTGCGCCGGGCGCAGACGCCGCAGTGCTTCCGCCTGTCGGTCATCAGGGAGGCGTACGAGCGGGCGCTGGCCGACCCCGGCTTCGCCGACCGGCCGGCGACCGACGACTGCGGGGTGGTGCTGCGGTACCTGCCTGACGTGCCCATCCACATCGTGCCGGGCAGCGAGCGCAACATGAAGATCACACACCCGGTGGACGCGCGGATCGCGGCGGCGCTGTTCGAGGCGTCGCCCGTTCCCGCGGTGCGGGAGGAGGAGGACGCGCGGGCGGCGCTGGCGGGGCGGAGCGTGGTGTTCCTGGACGCCGGTGTCAGGGCCGGTGTCGGGGCTGTCGTGGGGGCCGGTGCCGGAGGCGGTGTCACGGGTGGTGTGCGGGAGGCGGCGGAGCTGGCGTCCCGGCTGGGCGCCCGGGTGCTGGTCCTGTCGCGGGAGCGTGACGGGCTGCGGCTGGACGACCCGCGTTCCGTGGCCAAGGCGCTGGCCGGGGCGGGGCGGATCGACCACGTCGTCCTCGCCGTCGCGGCCGTCACAGCGGGAGGCGCGGGGAGCCTCGCCGAGGTCGCGGACGAGAGCGTGGCCGAGGCGGCGGTGTCCGGGTACCTGGGGCCGGTCAACGTGGCGCGGGCCGCGTACCCGCGGCTGCTGGAGAGCGGCGGCGGCCTGCTGCTGTGCGTCCCGGCGGGGGCGGGAGACCCGCTGGGGGCGCCGGCCGAGGCGGCGGCGACGGCCCTTGCCCGGTCGCTGGCGGCCGAGTGGGCCGCTGAAGGCCTGCGGGTCAACTGCGTCACCGGCGGCGGGACGGCGGAGGAGACGGCCCGGGCGTGGCTGGCGGTGCTGGCGTCGGGCCGCACGGGCCAGGTCCTCGACGCGTCATCCGGCCCACGCTGACACGCGGAGGGCGCGCGCGCGCGGCCGCGGCGGGTTCACCGGCTTGCTGCTCGGCTCCACCAGCCAGCACGTGCTGAACCACGCGAGCGGCACGGTGGCCATCGT
>NZ_JBFAIA010000221.1:0-11992 GCF_040654455.1 Nonomuraea sp. NPDC050691 | reverse complement strand
CGGCGCGCGGGCGCTGGCCGGGATGATCGCCTCCACGGCCGCCGCGGTCGAGGTGACCCGGGTGGTCATCGGCGGCGGCGTGTCGGCGGCCGGGCCGGTGCTGTTCGAGCCGCTGGAGCGCGCGCTCGACGAGGTGGCCGGGCTGGCGTTCGTCCGGGCCGTCGAGGTGCAGCCGACCACGCTGGGCGTACGGGCCGCGCTGGCGGGCGCGGCCAGGCTCGCCTGGGACCACTACGGCGCGGCGGGCTGAGCCCGGCCGCGGGGAGAGCCCCCACGAACGGGCTGAGCCCGGCCACGGGAAGGAGCCCTCACGGCCGGCTGGGCCCGCCGGCAGGGCCGGGAGTTACTCGGCCTCACCGGCCGCGGCGTTGCGCCGCTCGATGATCCTGCGGGTGAACGGGATGATTTCGACGATCCGGGCACCGAGGTAGGCGCCCGCGAACGCGAGCGCGATCAGCACGAAGGGGCTCGTCGACAGGCCGTTCAACGTCACGAAGGCGTACAGGATCGAGTCGAGCAAGGCCATAGGGGCACTCCGAGGCGAGGTTTAGGGAGGGAACCACAGGGTAACCGCCCGCGCCCCGTGCTCGGAGCCCTTCTGACTCGGTTCAGTGGAAGAAGTGGCGCGTCCCGGTGAAGTAGAGCGTGATGCCCGCCTTCTCCGCGGCGTCGATGACGTCCTGGTCGCGGATGGATCCGCCGGGCTCCACGATCGCCTTGACCCCGGCCTCGATCAGCACTTCGAGACCGTCCGCGAACGGGAAGAACGCGTCGGACGCCGCGACCGACCCGGCGGCGCGCTCACCGGCGCGGGTCACCGCGAGGCGGCACGAGTCGACCCGGTTGACCTGCCCCATGCCGACGCCCACGGTGGCCCCGCCGGAGGCCAGCAGGATGGCGTTCGACTTGACCGAGCGGGAGGCCCGCCAGGCGAAGGCCAGGTCGGCCAGCACCTCGGGCGAGGCGGGCGCGCCCGCCTTCAGCTCCCAGTTCTCGGGCGCGTCGCCGGGCGCGTCGACCTTGTCCACGGTCTGCACGAGCAGGCCGCCGTCGATCTGGCGCCACTCGGCGGGCCGCGACGGGCCCTGCGGGCAGAGCAGCAGGCGGATGTTCTTCTTCTGCGTCAGCACCGCGAGCGCCTCCTCGGCGAACGCGGACGCGACGACGACCTCGGTGAACACCTCGGCGATCTGGCCCGCCAGCTCGGCGGTGACCTCGCCGTTGACCGCGATCACGCCGCCGTACGCCGACACCGGGTCGCAGGCGTGGGCCTTGCGGTGCGCCTCGGCCACGTCGGCGCCCACCGCGATGCCGCACGGGTTCTGGTGCTTGATGATCGCCACGGCGGGCTCGGAGAAGTCCCAGGCCGCGCGCCAGGCAGCGCTGGCGTCGAGATAGTTGTTGTAGGACATCTCCTTGCCGTGGAGCTGCTCGGCGTTGGCCAGGCCGCCCTCGCCCTCGGTGTAGAGGGCCGCGCGCTGGTGCGGGTTCTCGCCGTAGCGCAGCGAGGTCTTCAGCTTCCACGTCTCGCCGGCGAACTCGGGCCAGGCGTCGCCCTGCTCGGCGGCGGTGGCCGAGAACCAGTTGGCCACGGCCACGTCGTAGGAGGCGGTGTGCGAGTAGGCGATGCCGGCCAGCCGGCGGCGCTCCTCCAGCGTGAAGCCGCCCTGGGCGAGCGCGTCGAGCACGCCGCCGTAGAAGGACGGGTCGACCACGACCGCGCACGTGCTGTGGTTCTTGGCGGCGCCGCGGATCATCGCCGGTCCGCCGATGTCGATCTGCTCCACGCACTCGGCGTCGCTCGCGCCCGAGGCGACCGTCTGCTCGAACGGGTAGAGGTTGACCACCACGAGCTGGAACGGGTCGATCTCCAGCTCGTCGAGCTGGGCCACGTGGTGCGGCTTGGTCAGGTCGGCCAGCAGCCCGGCGTGGACGCGCGGGTGGAGCGTCTTGACCCGGCCGTCGAGGCACTCGGGGAACCCGGTGAGCTGCTCGACCTTCGTCACGGGCACGCCGTAGGACGCGATCGCGGCGGCGGTGCCGCCCGTGGAAACGATCTCCACGCCCGCGCCGTCGAGAGCCCTGGCCAGCTCCTCCAGGCCGGACTTGTCATACACCGCGATCAGCGCGCGCCGGATGGCGATGCGAGTCACTTGGATTCCTCTCCTGTTTCTTTGCCGATGCGGACCGTGCGTCCGCTGACCGTCCAGCCCTCACGGGCCATCCGGCCGACGATCTCCACGAGCAGGCGGCGCTCGACGACCTTGATGCGCTCGTGCAGCACCGCCTCGTCGTCGCCGGGCAGCACCGGCACGGCCTCCTGCGCGATGATCGGCCCCGAGTCGACGCCCGCGTCGGCCAGCATCACCGTGCAGCCCGTCACCTTCACGCCGTACGCCAGCGCGTCGCGCACGCCGTGGGCGCCGGGGAACGACGGCAGCAGCGCGGGATGGGTGTTGAGCACCGGGTGGGCGCCGAGCGTCGGCGCGCCGAGGATCTTCATGAAGCCTGCGGACACCACGAGGTCCGGCTCGTAGGAGGCGATCCGGGCGGCGATCGCCTCGTCCCACTCCGCCCGCGTCGGGTGGTCGCCCAGTCTCTCCACGAAGGTCGGCACGCCGACCCTGGCGGCGCGGGCCAGGCCTTCGATGCCGTCGCGGTCGGCCCCGACGGCGACGACCTCCGCGCCGTACGCCGGGTCGGCGGAAGCGTCCAGAAGGGCCTGTAGGTTGGTTCCAGAGCCGGAGACGAGGACGACGAGCCGCCCAGCCTTTGACACGCGCACTCCAATGAGAGAACCGGGGTGGGGCTGCCAGCGTATCCGCTCCTCGCCCGGTCACGCAGAGGAGGTCAGGTGTCGTCACCGGTGCAGGCGCCGGCGGGTCAGCAGCCCGCGGATTCCGCGGGCCGCCGCGCTATCTGGTTGTCCATCGCAGCGCTGGCCATGACGTTCATGCTGCCGCTCGCCGGGCTGGTGATGGCGGCGTTCGCGCTCATGGCGGGCATCCGGGCGATGCCCCGGCTCAGGGAGGCGGGGCTGCCCACGGGCACCGCCGTGGGTGGCATCGCCGTGTCGGCCGTGGCGCTCACCCTGTCGGCCCTGGCCACGGCGTTGCAGCTGTACCTGATGGACGAATACTCCGCGTACCAGGAGTGCATGAAGGGCGCGGGGACTGTCTCGTCGCAGGGCGAGTGCTTCGCGCAGTTCAGGGACGCGGCGCAGCGCAAGCTGCCGCCGGACGTGCTGGACGTCCTGGGCGCCGTCCAGCCCTGACGATGGCGGTCACGGCAACCTCACCGCCTCGGCCAGCCCGCGAAGTGCACTATCCCGATAGATAGTGTAGGAATGGGCGGAGTGGCTGTGTCCTGCGCCTACGCGACGGCACAATGAGGCGCATCGACGAGGAGAACGTCATGTCTGCGACAGATCCCACCACTCCACCCCCATTACCCACACCGTCGCCCACACCGTCGTCCACTCCGCCCCCCACTGGGACGCCCACCCCCAGTCCGACGTCGCCGGGCCCCACCCCGAGCCCCTCGACGCCGGATCCCACACCCACACCCACACCCACACCCACACCTACGCCTACACCCAGCGAGACGACCCCCGACCCCACGCCGAGTCCGACGTTCCCCGGCTCTTCCCCGACGCCCACGCCCACCCCCACCCCGACGTCCCCCCATACGCCGGCGGCGCCGCCGACCTTCCCCGCCCCCCTGTACCCCCCTCCCGCCATCCCCCCTCTGCCGACCTCGCCGCCCCCTCCAGGCCCAGGCATGCCGGGGTTCGACGTCCACGGGAGCACTTTCACGAAGGCGGCCGGCGGGTTCACCGCCGAGCACAGTGAGCTGGCGAGGGATGCCCGCGGGATTCTCGACGCCATCGCCGCGCTGGGCGACTTCGCCGGCACGGACGAGACGGCGAACACGTTCAGGCAGAGCTATTCCACGGCGTTGAAGAAGGTCGAGACGTACGTCAACGCGCTGCGCGACGTCTATCCCGAAGTCGCCGAACGGCTGGCCGGCATGAAGACCACCTTGGACATCGCGAACTGGGCCACCATCGAGTCGCTGCCGAAAGTGTCCGACCCGCCGAAGTTCTCGGACGGAAAGCTCACACCCTGACGTTCTTGGAGACCTGATGACCACACCAGACGACGCCGCCTCCTTCTTCGACGCGGAGATGGGCCGTTTTCTCGCCCAGTTCGAAGCGGACATCCAGCCGCTGGAGGAGTTGCAGGAGCGCGTCAAAGCCATTCGCGGCCGGGGCGAGGCGGCCGACGGCTGGGTGCGGGCCGAGGTGTCGGCGAGTGGCGCGCTCGACAGCCTGCGCATCGACCCGCGGGCGATGCGGCTCGGCGCGGACGCGCTGGCGGAGGCGGTGCTCGCCGCCGCGAGCGACGCCACCGCGGACCTGACCACCCAGATGGCGGGGATGATGACGGACGGCCTGACCCCGTTCGCCGACGAGGCCAGGCGTTCCAACGAGGACTGACTATCTGGCTATCTGGTCACCGCCGGCGCCGGGTAATAGCCGCGCCAGCGCCTGAACTGGTCCTGGCCCGCGGCGACACCCAGCTTGGCGAGCATCTGTTGCCAGGTGGGCAGCAGGCTGACCGGATCGTCGATCACGTCGCCGGGCCTGCTGATCACGTTCGAGGTGGTGCTGAAGATGGTGGATCCCGTCAGGAACACGACGGCGTTTCTCGCCGCCTCGTTCGCCGGCAGCACCTTCACGTTCTCCCTGAAGTTCTTCGGCAGCCACTTCACGTCCCTGAGCCACCGGAAATTGGCCGGATCCACATGGTAGAAGACCATGGCCGCCGCGAAGTTGTTCAACATGTACTTGCCGTGGTCACCCCACGAGCCCATGTCCTCGCCCCTCGCCAGCTTGATCCCGTCGACGAGCAACTCGTCGAGGGCCGTGTAGGCGAGGCTGCCTCCCACGGCGTACATGAACCGCTTCCCCACGGCATTCTCGAACATCCTCAGGAGCAGTCGTGCCTGCTTCTTACGCATCGCCCAGTTGATCAGCGCCTGGACCTTCTTGTCGATGGTGGGCCAGCAGAAGAACATCATCAGCTCGCACCATTGGATGATGGCCATCGTCCGCAGCGCGTGCTGGGTCTGCTCGAGCATCTCGGCGTAGTCGTCGATCGCATCGGCCAGCCCGCGGATGTACGCGGACACCAGCGGCGGAAAGGGCGCGATCTCCTCGTCGAAGTACTTCCTGAAGGCGTCGATGCCCGCGCCGTAGCTGGGCGGCCGCCACACCCTGCTCGCGACCTCCTCCACGTCGGCCAGGCTGACGTCCACCCGCGTGGCGAGCTGCCGCAACAGCCGCGCCACCTCGCGCGCCTTGGCCGGGTCGCCGTCGGGGTAGGCGACGGACAGCATCTGCATGACCACGCCGGCGACACCCGCGGCGGAGAGCAGCAAGCCCCCGATCGGGAGCGCCTTGGGGGATGGACTCACGCGACAGACCCTTTCTGCACCGCCGGACGTCCTGGCTCCTGGAGCAGGCTCATCCGATCATCCTGCCAATATCATCCGCCACGCCAGCCACACAGTTGGCCAATCTCACTATTTCCACCAAAGCGAACGAAGGTACGCGAGGCTACAACGTGTGAAGGTGGGGCGACGCCTTCGTCGCGGCTCCGGAGTCCGTACAGGTTCTAGTCGCGGTCTTCGCGGTCGCGGTCCCAGGCGTACGGGTCGACGTAGATGACGTGGCCGCCGCGGTCGTCAGACACGTCCACGATGTCCGTACGCGGCGCGCCCGCGCGGCCGGTCGCGGAGCGGGGCCGCGCCTGGGCGCGGGTCTCGGCCTCGGCCGAGGCGTGCTCGTCCGTCCAGTCGTCACGGATGACCGGGATGGGCTGCGTGTCGGCCTCGGTGGCGTCGAGCCAGTGGCCGGGCAGCGGCTTGCCGTCGGACTCGGCCAGCCCGACCTTGCTCGCCGCTCGGGCGATGGCCGCCCCGGCCTTGCGCATGGGCGCCGCCGCCTTGTCCAGCGGTACGCGGGCCCGCCGGTTGAGCAGCAGGATGTTGGTCACCCCGGCCGAGATGCCCGCCGCCACGCCCACTTCGAGCGCGACCGACAGGGCCACCTCCCACGGGGACGGGCCGACCGCCGCCAGCCTGCCGCCGCCGATCGGGCCGCCGGACAGCGCCGCGAGCACCGCGGCCACCAGGCCGGTCGTGACACCGGTCAGGAAGCCCCAGAGCGGGGCGGCCTCGTACGAGGGCGAGGGCGAGATCCGCGCGACCACCACGCCCGCCACCGCCCCGGCCGCGAACGGCAGCGCGACGACGGCCATCATCCAGGCCGGCACGGGACCGCTGTCGGGCAGAGCGCCCAGCAGCGGCAGGCTCGGCACCGTGCCGAGTTGCACGCCCGTGGGCGCGACCAGCGTGCCGGTGCCGATCGCGAAGCCGGGCCCGGCGATGTACGACAACGCCCAGATGACCACGTTGAACAGGTACAGGATCTGCACCAGCAGGAGCAGCAGCCCGCCGACGAAGCCGGGCGCCAGCACGTTCGTCAGCTCGCGCACCTGGCCGAAGTTGAGCGCCACGGCCACCAGCACCAGCGCGAACCCCGCGACCAGCAGCACCGCCGTGGCCACCGCCGTGCCGACGGTCAGGGCCCGCACCCGCTCCGGCAGCAGCCGCAGCATCGCCCGCCACGGCCCGATGGTCCGCGCGGTCGCCACCGAGCCGGCCAGGAACGCGAGGATGAAGTGGCTGAGCAGCGCGTCGCCGATGAAGGGCTGGGTCACCTCGTTGCGCGCGACGAGCGCGATCAGGCCGGCCAGCAGCGCGTACGGCGCCGCCAGCGAGACCCCGGCCTGGACGACGAGCACGAGCTGCGCCCGCCGCCGGGCGTTGGCCTTCTCACGCGGGCTGTTCTTCGGCAGCCGGGCCGGCAGCCGCAGCCGCAGGTCGGCGTCGCGGGCCATCCAGCGGGCGGCGCGGTAGAGCAGGATCGCGGGCAGCACCACGAGGCCGAGGGGCAGGAGCCCGACCCGGCCGCCGGGCATGGCGAAGCCCGCGTGGTGGGCGGCCAGCCAGATCTGCGCGGCCGTGCGGAACACCCCCGGCAGGCCGGAGCCGAGCGCCCCGCTGGGCGCGGCGATCCAGCCGACCAGGGTGAGCGTGGTGAGCGCCGCCAGTCCGACGCCGAGCGTGGCGGCCGCGGCGAGCATCCCCGAGACGGGCAGCGGACGCCGGGACTCGTCGTCGTCCGAGACCCCGGGAATCTTGCCGAGGACCGAACGGGGGGCAGTCCGCAGCTGGTCGAGAAGCGCCGTCACAGTAGGCGATTTTCTCAATCTTTTCCGACCGGCGCTTGGTTGACGCGCCGCAGCGGCCAGCTTTATCCGGCTCTGCCGCCCTTTCACGCCGTACGAGCGCGCGGGAAGGCATGGGCGAGCGTGCCTCAGGCCGTACGAAAGCGGGGGAAGCCCCCCGCGGGAACGCGGAAGGCCCCGCACGGCCGGAGCCGGTGCGGGGCCTTCCGCGGAAGAGCGCCGGGTCAGCGCGCCTGCATGATCTCGCGCATGAGGCGGGCCGTCTCGGAGGGGGTCTTGCCGACGCGGACGCCGACCTTCTCCAGGGCCTCCTTCTTGGCCTGCGCCGTGCCGGCCGAGCCGGACACGATGGCGCCGGCGTGGCCCATCGTCTTGCCCTCGGGGGCGGTGAAGCCCGCGACGTAGGCGACGACCGGCTTGGTGACGTGCTGCTCGATGTAGGCCGCGGCCCGCTCCTCGGCGTCGCCGCCGATCTCACCGATCATCACGATCGCGTCGGTGGCCGGGTCCTCCTGGAACGCCTGGAGGGCGTCGATGTGGGTGGTGCCGATGACGGGGTCGCCGCCGATGCCCACCGCGGTCGAGAAGCCGAAGTCGCGCAGCTCGTACATGAGCTGGTACGTCAACGTGCCGGACTTGGAGACCAGGCCGATGCGGCCGGCGGTCGTGATGTCGGCGGGGATGATGCCGGCGTTGGACGCGCCGGGCGAGGCGATGCCGGGGCAGTTCGGGCCGATGATGCGGGTCTTGTTGCCCTTGGCCACCGCGTACGCCCAGAACTCCGTGGAGTCGTGGACCGGCACGCCCTCGGTGATGACCACGCAGAGCGGGATCTCGGCGTCGATGGCCTCCTTGACGGCGTCCTTGGTGAACGCCGGGGGCACGAAGACGACCGACACGTCGGCGCCGGTCTTGTCCATGGCCTCCTTGACCGTGCCGAACACGGGCAGGCCCTCGTGCGTGATGCCGGCCTTGCGGGCGTTGACGCCGCCGACGACGCGCGCGCCGGAGGCGAGCATGCGGCGGGTGTGCTTGGTGCCCTCACCACCGGTCATGCCCTGAACAATGATCTTGCTGTTCTCGGTCAGCCAGATAGCCATGTCTCACGCACCTACCGCAGCGAGCTCGGCGGCGCGCTTGGCCGCGTCGTCCATCGTGTCAACCAGCTCGACGCGCGGGAGCGCGGCGTCGGCCAGGATCTGCCGCCCGAGCTGGGCGTTGTTGCCGTCGAGGCGGACCACCAGCGGGTGGGTCACGGCCTCGCCGCGGCTCTCCAGGAGCTTGAAGGCCGCCACGATGCCGTTGGCGACGGCGTCGCAGGAGGTGATGCCGCCGAAGACGTTCACGAAGATCGACTTCACCGACGGGTCGGAGAGGATGATCTCCAGGCCGGCGGCCATGACCTCGGCCGAGGCGCCGCCGCCGATGTCGAGGAAGTTGGCCGGGGACGGCTTGCCGGGGAAGGCCTCGCCCGCGTAGGCGACCACGTCCAGGGTGGACATGACCAGGCCCGCGCCGTTGCCGATGATGCCGACGTCGCCGTCGAGCTTGACGTAGTTGAGGTCCTTCTCCTTGGCCTTGGCCTCCAGCGGGTCCTCGGCGGCCTTGTCGGCGTACGACTCGTGCTCCGTCTGGCGGAAGGAGGCGTTGTCGTCGAGCGTGACCTTGCCGTCGAGCGCCTTCACCTGGCCGTCGGCCGACAGGATCATGGGGTTGACCTCGACGAGGGTGGCGTCCTCGTCGACGAAGCAGCACCAGAGCTTCTCGATGAGCTCGGCGGCGCCGTCGAGCGACTGCTCAGGAAGGCCGCCCGCGACCGCGATCTCGCGCGCCTTGGCCCGGTCGACGCCGGTGATGGCGGAGACGGGCACCTTGGCCACCTTCTCGGGCGAGGTGTGGGCGACCTCTTCGATGTCCATGCCGCCCGCGGCCGAGCAGATGGCGAGGAACGTACGGTTCGCGCGGTCGAGCAGGAAGGAGAAGTAGTACTCCTCCGCGATCGCGCTGGCCTCCTCCACGAGGACCTTGTGGACCGTGTGGCCCTTGATGTCCATGCCGAGGATGGCCTTGGCCTTCTCGACGGCGTCGGCGGCGTCGTCGGCCACCTTCACGCCACCGGCCTTGCCACGCCCACCGGTCTTTACCTGGGCCTTGACCACGACGCGGCCGGGAAGCTGCTCGGCAGCCGCCCGCACCTCCTCCACGGTGTGGGCGACGATGCCCTTGGGCACCGGGATGCCGTAGTCCGCGAAGAGCTCCTTCGCCTGATGTTCGAACAGGTCCACGAGGGTCCGTCCTTGCTTATCCGACTGATGTTCGACGGCCCGGGCCACCCCGTGCGTGCCGGGCGTTTCCGCCAGTGAAGCCTAGCCCCAAGCTTGACGTCCCCTGGTCACCGGGTCGCGGATATGCCGTGATGTGACGGTGATCTCACTTCGGCACCATGTCTGCCTACATCAGAAGAAGGGGGACCCCTACCTATGAGGCGATGGATCGCCGGCGCAGTGGCCGTGTCCGCTCTGGCCATGGCCCCTCCGGCATTCGCCCAGGCCAAGCCGGTGGATCCGGTCGGGGCGTTGAAGAAGCAGTTCGTGGCCGGGCAGGGCGTGAAGCTCACCGAGTCGTCGCGCACTTGGGTGTCCGGAAAGGCTTACATCGGGGCGAACAGGCAAGGTTTACTCGAATTTGCCACGAAGGGGATAATTGCCGCGGAGACCACGCGTACGCCGGTCTTCACCCCCTCGGTACGCAAGGAGCTCGACAAGGCCGCCGCGGCGGACCCGGAGACGGCCACCCTCGTCGAGACGCTCACCCAGCGCACGTACATGCTGAGCAAGGACAAGACCCTGTACGTCAACGGCGGGCTCTTCTCCACCATGCTCCCCGAGCACAAGCTGTGGGTCGGCATGCCGGGCAGGCCCACCTCGGGCGCCTACGGCGACCAGCTCATCAACGTGTTCGAGCCCGGGACGCTGAAGTACCTGCTGTCGTCGGCGAAGTCCGTCAAGGGCGCCCAGTACCGCGGCACGATGACCTTCGCGCAGTTGTACAAGCTGTCGCCGACGTTCCGCACCGAGGTGGGGATCAGGCCGACCGGCTCCGGCGGCAGGACCGTCATCTCCTGGCGGATCACCCTGGACGCCCGGAAACTCGTGAAGCGGGTGGCCATCGACTGGTCGATGAAGGTCACCAAGAAGGTCACGATCAAGGGCCAGACCGAAACGCGTTACAGTGACTACGGCACGGCCGTGGCGATCACGGCGCCGCCCGCGAACCAGGTGGCGGGCCTCAAGGACCTGGGCAAGAACCTCGGCGAGCCGCCGATGCCGATCGACCCCGACTACGTGACCGTGCCCCCGGACGACGAGGGCAACACGTACTAGAAGATCGGGTGAACGCTCGCCGGCTTTTCGACGGGCCGGCGAGCGGAGATCACGACTAACGCGCGAGAATGCGTGTTTCCCCGGGCGGCGCGCTCCCGTCCGCGCGCCGTCGAAAGCGCCCCCCATCTCTTTCCGGAGTATCAGGAAAATCACAGGCCGTTATTGCGCCTCACCCCTTGATACCGGCCATGTAGTTTCCCCGTCGCTTTCCGTGCATCACAGCAATCTGCACGAGAAATGCACACATTTTCCGCTGCGGCGGCCCCCTTTGAGATATTGTCGTGATCTTCCTCCGACATGATCCCCTGTCATCCGCATAGAAACGAAAAGGGATTCCCCATGAAGCGCATCGTCACCGGTCTGGCGTTGGCCGCGGCCGCGACGCTGATCACGACCGCCCCCGCGCACGCCACCGCCGCCAAGGACCCCGCGGCCGCGGTCAAGAAGCAGTACGTGGCCGGGAAGGGCGTGTCGTTCACCGAGCGCACCACCATCTTCCAGGGCCGCCAGCGTCAGGTCTTCGTGCGCCGCAACGGAACGTTCCAGTTCGGCGCCTCGGGCATCACCGCCTCCGACATCACCGGCAAGTTCAACATCAAGGCCAGCGACCTCGGCGAGGACGCCGACTCCGAGGTGGGCAAGATGATGCGCACGCCGGAGCGCGTCATCACGGTCGGTAACGCGACCTACCTGTCCGGGTCGCTCTGGGCCAGCGCGGTGCCCGAGGGCAAGACCTGGTACAAGGCCCCGAGCAAGTACTTCGGCGGCCTCATGGGCGTCTACGGCCAGCCGCTGAACATCGTCGGCGAGCCGGCGACGCTGAAGACCCTGCTCAAGGGCGCCAAGCCGGCGGCGGGCGGCTACACGGGCAAGATCACGGTGGGCGAGCTGCGCAAGCTCTCCCGCTCGGCCCGCGCCAACTTCATCCTGGCCGAGGCCAAGGGCAAGCAGCTCAAGGCGGTCATCTCGTGGAAGCTCGCGGTTGACGCCAAGGGCCTGCCGACGCGGCTGACCACCGTCCTCCCGGGCAAGGTCCTGTCGGCCCAAGCGCCCAAGGACGCCGGTTTCAGCGTGGAGACCTCTCTCACGGGCTGGGGCAGCACCGTCAAGATCACGGCGCCGCCCGCCGACACCGTGGCCACGGACCTGAAGGACGGCCAGGAGCCGCCGACCAGCATGACGATCCCGCTGGGCTCCATCGCCCAGTGATGACGGGTCGCGCCCGTCTCCCCCGTGCTCACCCGGCCCGCCGCGATGCTCCCGCGGGTGGTGTCGACGCCGGTGACCCGGCCG
>NZ_JBFAIA010000220.1:0-12019 GCF_040654455.1 Nonomuraea sp. NPDC050691 | reverse complement strand
AGGCCCGCGCCGAGGGCCTGGAGTTGGGGGGTGAGAACGGGCTGCTGGGCCGCCTGACCAAGCTCGTGCTGGAGTCGGCACGACACGATCCGGCCCTCGGAGTGTGGGGGAACGGAAACGTGCGCTAAGGCTCGTTCGCCCGGCTCGCTGATAGTGCGCGATCTTCGTTGAGCGGGCGCACTCGCGTTGATTTCCGTGCCGCCGCCTCAGCCGCCTTCGGCGGCACGTCCACAAGCTGAAGGACGATGTCTGTCGCGACTGCCGCCGGCGGGGTCAGAACCGGTAGCGGAGAATGCGTGCCCCTTGCCGTGACAAGGCCGTGCTGCGGGCGGTGAGACGGGTCAGCGCGCGTAGGGGTTGCGGGAACCGGGCTATTTCCGGAGCGCGGGTGAGGATCTGCTCCTCGATCAGTTCGAGGCCGGCGTCCCAGGACTCGGGTTCGCGTGGGTCGTCGAAGCCCTGGGCGGCTTTGATGCCGAGTGCCTTGATGGTCGGGTGGTACTTCATGGCCCAGGCGGCGAAGCAGGTGTAGCCGTTGAGCGCGAGCTCGCCCGAAGGGAAATGGCCGGCCAGCGCGCGGGTCATCGCCTGGAAGGAGTCGCCGGGCATGAAGGGGAGCAACCCCTCGGCGACGATCATCGCCGGCCGGTCACCGGGGATGGCGGTGAGCCAGTCGGAGCTGGTGAGGTCGGCTCCGACCAGGTGGGAACGGCCGGGCAGACATTCGGCCCGCAGGTGCACCACTTCCGGGAAGTCGATGTCGTACCAGTCGACGCCGGGTGGGGGATCGCAGCGGAACATCCTGGTGTCCAGGCCGGAGCCCAGGTCGAGCACCACACATCCGGGATGAGCGGCGATGAAGGCGCGGACGACGTCGTCGAGCTTCTTGGCGCGCAGTGCCGTGGTGAGGACGAGGTTGGGCTTGACCTTGAGCTTGCCGAAGTCGTAATCGATGGTGGCGGCCAGGTCGGCGGAGAGCGTGTCGCCGAGGATCGGGCTGGGCTGCCCGGCGTCCAGGGCTCTGGCGTGGAGAGTGAGCAGCAGCGTTTCCTGGATCAGCCCGAGCTTGGGTTGCCAGCGGTGCATGGGGGTTCCTTAACGGCGTAGCGGATGACGGGCCGCGAGGTTCTGCAGCCACGTCAGAGAGTCGTGGGCGGCTTTGATGCGCTCGGTGCGGTGTCCCTCGCCGCCCGCGATGTCGAGCCCTTCGTCGGCGATCTCGCCGAACGCGCTCAGGCTTTCGAGCTTGCGCTGGATGACCTTCTGCCAGGCGTCGTCTTCAATGCGGTAGTAGGAGACGCGATCGCCGGGCCTTCTCACCTTCTTGACCAGGCCGATGGCCGTGAGGAAGCGCATGTTCGAGGTGAGTGAGGCCCGGCTGGCCTGGATCACGTCCGCGATCTGGCCGGCGGACTGCTCGGCCGGATCGCAGATCATGAGCCAGCCGAGAATGCGTCCGGTAATGGGCGGCAGCCCCCACTCCTCGACGCAGAAGGCGGCCACCCGCTCCACCCAGCGGAGCAGCCGGTCCTGCTGTTCCTCAGTGCTCATGGTCGCGTCCTCCATTGGTGATCGTGTGCCGGTTCACTGTGTCATGGCGGCCACCGACTCGTAGGTGGGTGTCGGGGTGATGTCCGCGAGCCGGGTCCTGCGCAGGTAGAGGTCGAACCAGCCGATCGCGAGCGCCATCGCCTCTTCCAGGCCCGGGCCGGTGTAGAGGCCGAGCACGTCGTAGGGCAGCACCGCGAGCCGCTTGGGCTCGCCCGCCTTGGCGAAGGCGCTCTGCGCCTCTTCGAGCACGTGGTACGGGTCCCACCCGCCGTTGGCGATCATCAGCAGCGGTGTCGGCGCGAGCCGGTGGATGAGGTTCTCCGGGGCGAAGGTGAGCAGGTGCTCGGCCGAGTCGAGGGTCTTCTCGTTGCGGTAGGCCGGAAACAGGCGGGTCGACATGTCCGGCGTGTCCTTCACGCTGTCGCCCTCCAGCGCCAGGTGCGGCACGCGAGCGCTCTGCCCGCCTTCGTAGCGCCGCTGCCAGTCCTGCTGCAGTCGGTCGCGCAGCGCGTGGACACCGGCGCGGCCCAGGAGGCGTTCCAGGTACCGCCATCCGTTCCACACACTCGGACTCTGCACCACGACGCACTTGATGCGCCGATCGAGCACGGCGGCCTGGGCCGCCACCGAGCCGCCGATGCTCACCCCCCACACCCCGATCCGCTCCGGCTGCACTTCGGGGCGGGTCTGCAGGTAGGACACGGCGCTGCGGAAGTCCTCCACCTGCCGCTCCGGGTAGTCCAGGCCGCGCGGCTCGCCCTCGCTGGAACCGACCGTGCGGTAGTCGATGGCCAGCACCGCGAAGCCGGCCTTCACGAAGTGCGGCGCGAAGAACGCCAGCGCCTCTTTGACCATCACCCCGCTGTGGCCGAGCACCAGCCCGGGGACCGGGTCGCTCGTCTCGGGCAGGTAGAGATCCCCCGCGCAGCGGGTGCCGAGGCTGTTGAAGGTCACATGTTCCATGGCTCGCTCCCTACAAGCTAGCTAGTAATTTCAAACATGACTGAAATAGCTAGCAATGTCAATCTGGAAGGCTGTATCTGCGGAAGAGGGTTGCGCGCCGCTGGTCACCTCGGCACATGGGCGGCATCCACCAGTGACAGGGAATGAGCAGAGCGGCCCTGACTCACCGCGAGATGGAGGGGTCTCGCGTGCGGCGTCACAGTGCGCGGTCCCTTCCAGTAGGGCAGCCTGAGCGCGAACCTGGGGCCGTCAATCGAAGATCTCGGTGACCCAGACCTTGATCCGCCGCGGATGGCTGTCGACGACGAGGTACACGGCGAGCACCACGGCGTACGACGAAACCGCGCCGATCCAGGCCGGGACGCGCGGCCGCCCGGCCCGCTGCTGCGGCAAGCCCTGTGCGCCGCGGACCGGCTCCAGGTCGAGATCCGTGACCTTGTCGACCACGAGGGACTGGGTCCCGCGCGGCTTCTTCGGGATCGGAGCGACGCCGCGCCAGTGGGTGCGGTCGTCGTCCAGGTAGCTGGGGAGCCCGGCACCCACATCGAGGTAGCCGCCGCCGCCATCGCGGACCTGCCCCACCTGCGCCGCGACGACTTCGTCGAACTGCGCAGGGACCGCGGCCAGGACTTCCGGTACGTCCGCAAGCCCGGCCTGTACCTGGGCGGCTACTTCGGCACCCGCGCCTCCCGCGCCCGTACCGGCCTGACGTTCCCGTGGCACCCCGACGCCGGCACGATCATCTGCGGGCTCAACGACAACGACTACGCCTGCTGGTCCACCGTCTTCCCCGGCCGGGCGCCCGACTCCAACGGGTCGCTGCCCGCCGTCTACTTCCGCGGCGCCCCCGGCGGCCGTGAGTGGACCGGCGGCCGGGCCCCCGCCGCCCTCGGCATCCGCTCCGGCAACGCGAACGTCACCACGGACGTCCTGATCACCCGCCGGACGATCCGGCGCACGGTCACGGCGAACGCCGCCCCCCACCGAGCAGATCCCCCTCGTCCTCCATCCCACGGACGTCCTCACCTTCACCGACGGCACCCGGGCCGCGTTCGGAGGCACGACCACCGCCACCGCCGACGGCCTCGACCTCCGCCGGGGCCGCATCACGATCCGCCTCCGCTGGGGCACCCCCCCTGCAGGCGACCCTGGCGGCCGGCGGCGTGCGCTACTTCCGCGACGGCGCCCGCCGCTTCCACGCCCTCCGCGTCCCTCGCCAGGGAACGTTCGGCCTCACGGTCATCGGATGACGCGGCCGGCCGGGAGCTAGGCCGGCCGGCGAGGGTCGGTGCGTACGTGCGAACGCACCCCTTGCAGGCCGAACAGGATGAGCAGCTCAACCACGCCGCCATCGGCGCTGCCCAGCCAGTGCGGCAAGGACGTGTCGAACTCGGCTGCCTCACCGGGCGGCAACGTCAGGTCGCGCTCGCCGATCACGAGCCGCAGGCGGCCGGTGAGCACGTAGAGCCATTCGAAGCCCTCGTGCGTCTGCGGGGCCGGTTCGAGCGGTTCCGGCCGGGCGGGGATGATCATCTTGAACGCGTGCACCCCGCCCGGTCGCCGGGACAGCGGCACGAAGATCATTCCGAACCGCTTGATCGGCTTGAGGTGGATCCGGGGGTCGCCGGTGCGCGGCGCGCCGACGAGGTCGTCCAGCGGAACGTCGTAGGTGCGAGCCAGCGGCAGGAGCAACTCCAACGTCGCCCGGCGCTGCCCGCTCTCCAGCCGGGACAGGGTGCTCTCCGAGACGCCGGTCGTCGCCGCGAGGTCGGCGAGGGTGATGCCGCGCTCACGGCGCAGCGCGCGAAGCCGCGGCCCCACCGCGTCGAGGATGTCGTCGTCCGTCTTGCGATCCACGCGGCCATCTTGCCAGAACGGCAAGATTTCGTGCCAAGTCGCGGCGCGCCTGGCAAGACTGGGCGCAGCCCGACAGAGGAGTCTTGATGAACACCACCGATGCGGTCGCGTTCTGGGACGGCGTCCACGCGGCCCGGCGGGCGGCCGCCGACCCGCGGCCCAATGCCCGCCTCACCGAGACGGTCACGAGCCTGCCGCCCGGCGACGCGTTGGACCTCGGATGCGGCGACGGCGGTGACGCGCTGTGGCTCGCCCGCCAGGGGTGGCACGTCACCGCCGCCGACGTCTCGGCCGTGGCGGTCGAGCGGCTCGCCGCCCTCGCCCGCTCACACGGCCTCGGCGGCCGGGTCGTCGCCGTACGTCACGACCTGCGCGGGTCCTTCCCGCAGGGCGGCCACGACCTGATCAGCGCCCACTACCTGCACACCCCCTTCGACCTGGACAGGGCAACCGTCCTGCGCTCCGCCGCGCACGCGCTGCGCCCGGGCGGGCGGCTGCTGGTCGTGGACCACGGCTCGGCCGCGCCGTGGTCGTGGAACCAGGATCCCGATGTCCGGTACCCGAGCCCGCGCGAGGTCGCCGCCGGCATCGATCTGGACCCGGCGACATGGACGGTCGAGCGGGCCGACGCGCCCCGCCGGATCGCGACCGGACCGGGCGGGTGCACCGCCGAGGTCATCGACCACGTCCTGCTCATCCGCCGCACCGCCTGACACGGCGGCCGGCGCCGCTCCCGACGCCGCTCCCATCGACGCGGAAAGGAAACCCCTGTGCCCAGGGCCACGCGCCGCGACCGCCGCGGCGACACCCCGCCACCCCGGACCGGAGGCAACGAGGCCGACACCCTGCGCGGATTCCTCGACTACCTCCGTACCTCGATCGCCGAGAAGGTCGACGGCGCCCCCGAACCGCAGGTGCGAACGGCCGCGGTGCCGTCGGGCACGAACCTGCTCGGCCTGCTCAACCACCTGATCTTCGTCGAACGCTCGATGTTCCTCGGGGACGACGTCACCGACTGGCAGGCGACGTTCCAGGCCGCGCCGGCGGACAGCGTGGCCGACGTCGTGGCCCGCTACCGGGAGACGGTCGAACGCGCGAACGACGTGCTCGACGGGTGCGCCGATCTCGCCGCGCCGGTCCCTCGGCCGCGGCCGGGACGCCCCGCTCCCAGCGTCCGCTGGGCGCTCACCCACATGATCGAGGAGACCGGCCGTCACGCGGGCCACGCGGACATCCTCCGCGAACTGATCGACGGCGCGACCGGCCGCTGATTCGGCCGTCACGTGGTGCTCTCAGCGCGCCAGCAGGTCGTCCAGTTCGGCTGCGAAGAGCCGGGCGGGGTCGAGTCCCATCCCGGTGAAGTGGCCGGCGAGTTCCAGGGACAGGACGCCGTGGATCCGGGTCCAGAAGCTCAGGGCCCGATGCAGGGCCGCGGGTGGGGCGGGGTGGTCGCCGGCCCACTCCCGGTGGTCTTCCAGGTGCGTGCCGAACGGTGTGGCGGGGCTGTCCGATGTCAGCGCCGTGCAGGCGTCGAGCAGGATCGCCATGATCTCGGAGGAGATGGCCGTGGTGTCGTCGGGTGCGTGGTACCCGGGGACGGGCGTGCCGTAGATGAGGAAGTACCGCTGGGGGTCTTCCAGGGCCCAGGCGCGTAGGGCTTGCGCCAGCCCGGCCAGGTCCTCGCCCGCGCCGGCGGTCGAGTGGAGGGTGTCGGCGAGGCTGCGGTAGGCGTCGGTGATGAGCTCGGTGATCAGTTCGTCGCGGCCGGCGTAGTAGCGGTAGAGCGCGGGGCCGCTCATGCCCATCTGCTTGGCGATCGCGTTGAGCGACAGCGCGGACGCGCCCGCCGTGGCGATCTGTTCCCACGCGCGTTCCTTGATCTCCGTGCGCACCTGGGTGCGGTAACGCTCACGTGGAGTCTCCGTGCCTGCCCTCGCCACTGACCTGCCACCTTCCCCTACCCGAGCTACACCGTGGAGATTTAGTTAGAAGCTATCACGAACTCTGTTGACTCCCGCGTGGCTGTCTCGTTATAACTACTAACGAACGAATGATGCTGTAACAAGCGAAGGGAACGTCATGACGACCACGTCCACCTCACCTGCCCGCACCAGCCGGCGCACCCCGCCGGCGGTGACCGTGTCCTCCTGGGCGGTCCCCGTCATGGTGATCGGCCAGTTCGCCCTGGTGGCGGCCGTCCCGGTCGTGATCGCCCTGGTCGGCGCTCTCCGCCAGGACGGCGACCGAGCGGTTCGCCGGGCGGCGGCGCTTCTCACCGTCACCTACGCGATCCCGCTCGTGATCTGGCTGACGCGATCCGACGGCGCGCCGAGCCTCTCCAAGGACATGCACCCGGCGTTCGCCGGGCTGATCGTCGCCGCGTCCGCCGCACTCATCCTGACCATCCACCTCGCCCGCCGACGGCGCCTTCCGGCGCGGTGACCCGCCCAGGCCCGCCAACGTGCCCCTCGCGACCGAGATCCTCGCCCAGGGCCTCGACGCATGGCTGCGCAACCTGAAGACCACCGCCGAAGCCCGCACCCCCTCACAGGAGCC
Source organism: Nonomuraea sp. NPDC050691 (assembly GCF_040654455.1). Lineage (NCBI taxonomy): Bacteria > Bacillati > Actinomycetota > Actinomycetes > Streptosporangiales > Streptosporangiaceae > Nonomuraea > Nonomuraea sp. NPDC050691. The sequence continues at coordinate 5,092 of NZ_JBFAIA010000220.1, read as the reverse complement.
TGGCGGCGACGACGGCGTCGGTGCCGTCCGGGCTTTCCGGACGGGACGCAGCGTGACCGGGGAGCGGCTGACGGAGAAGGTCGAGCGACGCCTCCTGGCCTACGAAGACGCGTTCAATGCGTCGATGCGCAACTATCGCGCGCGCATCGAGCTGCACCAGGGTATGGCGGAGGGGCTGGCCCGCTACGCCGAAGAACGCGCGCCGCGTGGAACCTGACGACGCCCTGAAGAGGTGCCGAGACGCCACGCTTCCCCTTCGCCGCCCGAAGTGACGAGGTGCGCGTTGCGCAGCGAGACTGACGGCGGCCGCGAAAACGGGTGGATCCTTGCATGGTGGTCGTCTAGCTTGGGCGCTCACACCCCTACGTGAGGACTTCGCGCGCATGACGCCGCCTGCTCTTCAGACCTGACACCTTCCCCTGCGCATCGGTAGCCGACGACGCCGTCGGCTCTGTTTTCCATGCCTTCCGTCAGGTCTTCAGAGAGATCATGTCTTCACATCCTCATATCGTGCTGCCCTGGGCCGTACGGCGCACCCGCCTGCCTCTGCTCGCCCTGCGCTGCGTGGCCTGCCAGGCCGGTCACGCCACCACCGGCGACGGCAAGTTCCGCGTCAACGCCAACGGCAAACTTCTCGACGTCTGGCTCCTGGTCAACTGCGTCGCCTGCGGCCGGACCGGCAAGCTCACCGTCCACGATCGCGTCCCCGTCCGCTCGCTGCCGGCCGACCTGCTGGCCGGTTACTCGGCCAACGCGCCTTCCCTCGTCGTGGACACCCTTCTCGACCCGTTGATCGCCCGGCGCAACCGGTTCGCGCTCGATTGGGACGGGTGCTGGGAACTCCACGCACCTCCCGTCCCCGAGGGGCCGTGGCCCCTCCAGATCACGGTCACCTTCGACGATCCCGTTCCCGTCCGTCCCGAACGGCTCATCGCCGAGGGTCTGGGCATCAGCCGTAACGAGATCGCTCGCAGGGTCAAGATCGATATCCCGCTGAACCGCAGGACGACATCGGACTTCTCATTCGTCCTGGTGTGGTCGGTTCAGTAGGCCCGGGTGCTCTGCGCCAAGGCAGGACACGGCTGTGCCGTGTCCTGCCTTGGCCGGGTCGCTTCCAGGCCGCTCACGGCCCGTCGGGGTTGCGGTGTTCCGGTCGTAGGCCGGTGCGCTCCAGCCGCAGCGTGCAGGCGCGCTCGAAGCGCGCGTCGATCGACGTCCATCGTTCGGCCGCCTCCGCCAACGCGTCGCGATCGCCGTGCAGGATCCCGCGGTACGGGCCAGGCAGGCGGCCGCCCAGTCGTTCTCCTCGGCGTACGGCATCGCGGCGGTGCCCCGTTCGGCGGCGCCGGACAAGCCGGCGACGACCGCCGGCTCGGCGCCGGCGGCGCGCGCGTAGGCCTCGTACCAGCGCACGGTGAAGGGGGCGAAAGCGCGCTCGACCAGCGTGGCCGCCTGGCAGTGATCGCGCGTGTGGATGGCGACCCTGGCGTCGACGATGGCGGCGAAGGCGGCCAGGACCGGTGAGGAGGCCGCGTCCTCCGTCTGGGCCATCTCCAGCGCGCGCGAGCGCCACAGGTCGAACTCCCGCTGCCTGCCAGCCCATGGGACAGGGCCACGGCCGAGACCGCGGTCGGGATCCAGGCGCTGCGCGGGCGGCCCGCCTGATGCCAGGCCTCCCACAGGGCAGGCGCCTGCTGGAACACCTCCGGGAAACGACCGGTCAACGCGAGCGGCCTGATGGTCTTCGAGATGACCAAGGAGAGGTGCTCGCCGATGGGATCGCGGCAGATCCGCTGCACGGCGCGGATCCGGCCGGCGCGCAGCTGGAGGCATTCATACGGGCGAACATCGCCTTCATCGCCGCCCATCCCGAGCACGTGCGCGCGGTACAACAGATCGCCTACAACCACGGGCCCGTCGGCGGGCAGGAGCAGGACGCCGCGATCGGCAGGCTGGTCACTCTGTTCGCGGACGGGCGTACGGGCGCGTTCAGGGCGTTCGGCAACGAGCTGATGAGCGTCGCCCTTCGGTCGGCCATCGACGCGATGGCCGACCGTCTCCTCCGCGGCCACGACCCGGACCGCTGCGCGGACGAGCTCGTCCAGATCTTCGACAGGGCCACGCGTCGGTAGACGGTGTGGCGGGCGGAACGGAGTGATCAGAAGGTCACGTTGGTCATCGTGTACCAGGTCGGAGCGAAGACCAGCAGGGCCAGTGCGCCGAGGACCGCGGACGACTTGAGCACGTGTGAGGTGGTGATGGTCGCGGGAGCGATGGGCCGCAGCTTCCACCGGCCGGCCGCGATGAACGCCGAGACGCCTCCCAGCAGGAGGTTCGCGGGCACCAACGCGTATTCGCCGCGCATGACGTGGAAACCGGCCGCGAGGATCATCGTCAGCGTCAGGCCGGCGGCGGCGAGCGGCGTCAGCTTCGGCTTGACTCGTGTCATCGCCGGCAGGATCAGGCCGATGCCGCCGAGCACCTCACAGACGCCGATGAAGACGATCAGGGGCTGCGGGACCGCGGCGTACCAAGCCACGGCCCGGGGCGCGGCCGCATACAGAGCTTCGTCGTACAACAGCACCTTGCCGAAACCGCTGCCGGCGAAGAAGAAGCCGAACAGCACTTGAAGCGGCCAGAGTGCGCCGTTGAGCGTGAATCTCCATGCGTGTCCCTTGGGGCGCTGCTCGATGTTCTCGACGCCGAGGGGGTTCTCGCTGACGTTCCGGTTCATGTCCTGTCACTTCCTGTCTTGTCGGTTCGGTCCTTCGCCGGCACGTGGTGATCGGTACGTGCTGACGGGGCTTATCCGACCATCGCGACGGGTCGCGCGCACCGTCCGTGGGACACGGTGGGACACGCGAGACACGGTCCACCTGCGAGAACACGAATGTGTACCGTGACCCCGGGCTGGGACGCCGGGGTCGGCCGTGAAACTCAGATCATGCGTCGCAGCGCTGTCTCCACGGCATCGATCAGCGGATCACCTTCGGTCCGTGGGTGTCGTGCGAGACCGAGCTCGACGTCCGGCAGGGTGGGCAGGGCGTCCGGGTCGTGGCAGGCCATGACCGGTTCGAGGTTCGCGGGCATGAGTGCCGCGACGCCGAGCCCGGCCCGTAGCGCGGCGAGCACACCGGCCAGGCTGTTGCTCTCGAACGCCACCCGCCAGGGCCGATCGGTACGTTCGAGCGTTTCCAGCAGTGACGTACGCCAGGCGCACGTGTTCGAGAACAGCACCACCGGCAGCGGGTCGGCGGCCACGTCCACACCATGGCCGATCGCCCAGACCAGCGGGCGGCGTACCGTCCAGCGCGGCCGGCCGGGAAGGTGGGGCACCTCGTCGAGCACGAGGTGGACGCGGCCCGCGTCGTAGGCCTCCCGCATCGCGGCGTCGGAGAGGCTGAGCACCTCCAGCGTCGCGCCGGGGTGCAGCCGGGCGAGGTCGGCGAGGGCCTGCGGAAGCTGGGATGCGGCGAGGTCCTCGAGCAACCCGACGCCGCAGTGGCCGGTGAGCGCGCGCCCGGTTTCGGTGAGTGCCTGTGCGGACAGCGAGAGAATGCGTTCGGCGTACGGCAGAAGCTCCTCACCCGCCCGGGTCGGCGAGACGCCGGAGGGCGACCGGTGAAGCAGCGGACGGCCGACCACGCTTTCGAGCTTGCGCAGCTGCTGGCTGAGCGCGGGCTGGGTCTGTCCGAGCGCGGTCGCGGCACGGCTGATGCTGCCCGCCCGCACGGCCGTGACGAACGACCGCAGCAACGCGGTCTCAAGATCTCTGGCCATAAGAATTCATTATGGCAGCTCCAACAAATCGACCACTTCCTATGGCGTGGCGGATGTCTTAGCGTCACGCGGGTGACCGGATACCGACAGGTCCTCGCCGTGCCGGGGCTGGCATCGCTGCTGGGCGTTTCGCTGCTCGCCCGCGCCGCGATCACGGCTGACGCGATGGCGCTGACGATGTATGTCGTGCTGGGCCTGGACATGAGCTACACGGCAGCGGGTGGTGTCGCGGCGGCTCTGACCGCCGGGTTGGCGCTGGGCGGGCCGCTGCTCGGCCGCATGATCGACTGGCGGGGCCTGCGTACCGTGGTGCTGCTGACTGTCGGGGCGCAGGTCGCGTTCTGGCTGAGCGTGCCGATCCTGCCGTACGGGATCCTGCTGGGCGCCGCCTTCGCGGCCGGTCTGCTGATGGTGCCGGCCCAGTCGGTGACCAGGCAGGCGATCGCCGCGATGACGACGGCGGGACAGCGCCGGGCCGCGTTCGCGCTGGAATCGGTGCAGGGCGAGCTGTCGTACATCGTGGGCCCGGCGGTAGTGATCCTTTGTGCGGCGAAGACGTCCCCCGGTGTGGTGGCGTGGGGGGTGGGCGCCGCGATCGCGGCAGGCGGAGCCGGGATCGCCTTGCTCAACCCGCCGCTGCGTGCCGAGGACGAGACGGACGCCGGAGCGGCCGGACGGCCCCCGCGCCGGGAGTGGCTGGGCGCCGGCATGATCGCCGTACTGACGATGGCGTTCGGCGTCGCGACGCTGCTCAGCGGCGTCGACCTCGCCATCGTCGCCACACTCGAACAAGCAGGTCAGGTGTCCTGGGCCGCTCTGGTCGTAGCCGTGTTCGGCGTGGCCTCCGTCGCCGGCGGGCTGATCTATGGGGCGCTGCCCCGGCCGCTGCCCACGTGGCTGCTGCTCGGCCTGCTCGGGCTGGTGACGATTCCCGCCGGGCTCGTCCACGACTGGCCCTGGTTGTGCGTGGCCGTCGTCGGCGCCGGGCTCCTCACCGCGCCGACCCTCTCCACGGTGGCCGACGCGGTGAGCCGGCTCGCGCCGGCCGGCGTCCGGGGCGAGGCGACAGGTCTGCAGTCCTCGGCGCAGAGCGCGGGGTTCGCGCTCGGATCCCCGATCGTCGGGGTGGCGATCGACGTCTCCCTGCCGGCGGGCGGGTTCGCGGCGGCCGGGCTGGCCGGCCTCGCCGCCGCGCTGACCGGATGGTTGCTGTCCCGCCGCCCACCCGCCCGAACGCGGCCTTCGCCCAGCGATCTCGGCCGCGCCGGGGGAGCGGACCTTGAGCCGCGCGGGGCGGGCGCCCGGCCTGGCG
>NZ_JBFAIA010000219.1:0-12106 GCF_040654455.1 Nonomuraea sp. NPDC050691 | reverse complement strand
GCGCGGCGGACACCCGCCGCGCCGGCGACCGTCCTCACCACCAGTACCGCCGCCCGCCCACGGGTCGCCCGACCGAGCCGAGAACCAAGAAGACGACGCCGATGAGCAGGAGGATGCCACCGATCGTGTAGAGGATCGAGATGCCGAGGAGCCATCCCAGCACCACGAGAATCAGACCGAGAATGATCACATTGCCCTCCATGGACCACCGGGACGCACCCGGACTCGCTCATCCACTTCCCCACCACCGGCCTCTAATCGCGCCGGGTCCACATGAGTCTCTGACCTGCGCGTTCGCCGACAATCTCGGATGAGCGTCCCGCACGCGAGCGTTACGCCGTCAGGAGATCCGCCGAGGACGAAACCCCCTGGGGCATGTGTCCGCTCTCGATTACATTGCCGGGATGCGTGAAGTGATCACCCCGGACGGCCGCACGCTGGCCGTCGAGGAATGGGGCGTCCCCGACGGCACCCCGGTCTTCTACCTGCACGGCACCCCCGTGGGCCGGCTGGCCCGCCATCCCGACGACTCCCTGTTCACGGGCCTCGGCATCCGGTTGATCACCTTCGACCGTCCCGGGCTCGGCGGCTCCACGGCCCGGCCCGGGCGGTGCGTCGCGGACGGCGCCGACGACGTCGCCGCCGTCGCCGACGCCCTCGGCCTCGGCCGGTTCGCCGTCTACGGGGTCTCCGGCGGCGGCCCGCACGCGCTGGCCTTCGCCGCCCGCCACCCGGACCGCGCCCTGCGCGTCGCCTCGCTGGCCGCGCTCGCGCCGCGCGACGCCGACGGGCTCGACTGGACGGCCGGGATGATGGACGGCAACGTCCGCAGCGCCGAGGTGGCCCTGCTGGACCGGGACGCCATGACCGCCCACCTCGGCGCGAACGCCTCGGCGCCGCCCCGGCTCCCGGACACCGAGGCCGCCGTCCTCAGCCGCCCCGAGATCAGCGCCATGCTCGGCGCCGCGTACGCGGAGGCGGTCCGCCCCGGCATCGGCGGCTGGGTGGACGACGCGATCGCGCTGTTCGGCCGCCCGTGGGGCTTCGACCCGGGCGCCATCACCGTGCCGGTGCGGTTGTGGCACGGCGCGCTGGACCCGGTCGTACCGGTCGCCCACGCGCGCTGGCTCGCCTCACGCATCCCCACGGCCACGCTCACGGTGCAGCCGGACGCGGGGCACGCCGGCCACTTCGACGCCACCCCGGCCACGCTCGCCTGGCTCCTGGAGACGTCCGGCTGACTCCGGGCGCCGATCAGAGGGTGGGGCGCGGAGGGCTTCAGCGGGCGGGGGCGCACAGGGCGGCGTCGAAGGCGGCGAAGAGGTGGTCGTCGTTCTTCGGGGTGCCCGTGACGTACACGGTCGCGGCCCTGCCCGCGCGGTCGCGCCCGCTGAGCACCCGCACGCCCGGCAGGCCGCCGTCGTGCATCCAGACGGGGCCGCAGGTCAGCGGGTAGGTGTAGACGCCGAGGCCGTAGCGGCTGCCCTTGGGGTCGTCGCCCGGGACCGCGCGGGCGGTCATGGTGCGCAGCGTCGCCTCGGGGACGGCCTGCCAGAAGCGGTTCAGGTCCTCGGGGGTGGAGACCAGGCCGCCGCCCGCCCCGAACGCGTGGCCGGGCAGCAGGGTCTGGTCCGTCTCTCCCGTGTCCGGGGCGGCGGGGTTGACGCCGTACGTGTGGGCGTGCCGGCCCCGGATGCCCAGCTCGCCGCTCTTCGGCCAGTACGTGCCGGGCAGGCCCTTCAGCACGCCCTCCTCGGTGACCCGGCGGAAGTCCTTGCCGGTGACCTTCTCGATGAGCATGCCCGCCACCAGGTAGTTCGTGTTGGAGTAGAACCACCGCTCGCCGGGCTTCGCGACGGGCTTCCGGGTCATGGCCAGCGCGAGGTGCTCGGCCGGGACCGCGGGCTTGGTCCAGTCGACCAGGTCGAAGTACTCGGGCAGGCCGCTGGTGTGCTGGAGGATCTGGCGGACCGTGATCCGCGCGCCGCGCAGCGAGCCGGGCAGGTACCGCTCGACCTCCGCGTCCAGGCCCACCTTGCCCGCCTCGACCAGGCGCATCACCGTGGCCGCGACGACGGGCTTGGTGACGCTGGCCGCGCGGAACCGGCCGTCGGCACCGACCATCGGCGCCCGGGTGCCGCGCCGCGCGGTTCCCGACGTCCAGGTGGTGGTCCGGCCGTTCCGGTCGCGCAGGGACAGGACCGCGCCCGTCATGCCGTCCTGGGCGGTCAGCCGGTCGAGCCGAGCCTGGACGCTCTCACGGGAGGCGCCGTCCGCCTGGACGCTCTCGCCGGAGGCCGCGGTCGTCTGGACGCTTTCGCGGGCGGCGGCGAGAGCCGGGGAAGAGGCGCTCAGCAGGACGACCGCGGCAGTGGCCGCGGCGAGGTACTTACCCACCATCGTGGACATCTCCTTGTTGCTTCCGGGTGATGTCCTCATCCTTGATCATCCGCCGTCCGCGATCAGTCACGCGGCCCGGCCTCTCGTGGTAGGGCAGGCCCCACCCTGGAGCCCTCCCCCACCTCGGAAAACCCATCGCCGTCACGTCGCCACACGGACGACAATGACGCCATGCTCAGCAAGCGCCCCTACGTCGACGCCGACCTGCCCCTGCTCCAGGACAGCATGGCCGAGTGGATCGCCCGCGCCGGCCGCTGCGGCTACGACCACATCGGCGAACTGCCCCACCGCATCTACGAGAACCTGCGCGGACGCCGCCCCATCGGCGAGGTCGTCCACGTCTGGGAGCACGCCCGCACGCCGGCCGGACTGACCATCAACACCCGCTTCGGCAACGCCTTCGACGTCTTCACCGCCCCCGGCCTGCGCGGCACCGAAGCGGAGACCACCATGATCGAGGACGCCGCCGCGACCACCGGCCACGGCGCCGACGAGGTGCTCACCGACGCCTTCGACTGCGACGAGATCCGTATCGAGCTGCTGGAACGCATCGGCTTCACCCGCTTCCGCGTCTGGGACGACGTCCAGGAGATGCCGCTCGCCGACACCCCGCCGGAGCCCGCTCCTCCCGCGGGCTTCACCATCCGCGGCGCCCGCCTGTCCGACGCCGCCCAGCTCGCCGAAGCCCGCAACGGCGCCTTCCAGGCAGGCTGGACCGCCGCCGAGTACCTCGACGAGGTCATGCGCAAGCCCGGCTACGACCCCGACCGCGAGATCGTCGCCGAAGCCCCCGACGGCCGCATCGCCGCCTTCACCGTCTACTGGATCGACACCCGCAACGGCCTGGGCCACTTCGAACCCGTCGGCACCCACCCCGACTTCCGGCGCAGGGGCCTGGCGCGTGCGGTGATGCTGCACGCCATGCATCGCATGAAGGCGCTGACCACCGTGACCGTCAACCACAACGCGGAGAACCTCGCGGCCCGCAGGCTCTACGGGAGCCTCGGCTTCACCCCACGCCACCAGACCTACGGCTACCGCCGCTGACGACGGCCGCCCACCGCCGCGAGGCGCCTGATCAGCCGGGCCGGTTGCCGGTCGGGATCACGATCTTGGTTTGCGCCCCTCTGGTGAGGTAGTACGTGGTCCACTTCTTGACCGCTTCGTCGAGCAGCCAGGCGGCGGCGGGCACCAACGGCAGCCCGATCAGCCCCTCCCGGAACTGCACGAGCAGCGGCCAGGCGGTCCTGACCACCGGGTCCCACAGCGGCTCGCGTGGGATGCCGTTCCAGCCGGCCACCTGGTCGCCGGTGAGGTACCTGGCGAACGCGTTGACCAGATGCTTGTCGATGCCGCCGGGGCTGGTCAGCTCCGCGAGCATGTCCCGCAGGATGGCGTTCAGCTCCACCCCCTCCGGGGTCGGCCCCATGTTCCGGGGCAGGACGATGTCCGACTGGGCGTACGAGGAGTCCCAGGTGGCGGGGAGGAACTCGTCCCTGATGCCGAGCATGTGGCCCATCACCTGCAACGAGTGCAGGTATCCGGTGGCCTCGGCGGAGGAGATGCGCACCCTCCACTCGCGCATCCCGCGCATGGAGTAGGTGGCCAGGGTGTGCCACGTGACGAGCATGTCCTCCTGGCTGATCGGGATGGGGCCGGGCCAGTGGGGGGACGACTTCAGCAGGTGCCGCACCGCCGCGTGCACCAGCCGGGTCTTCACGGCCTCGACCACGGCCGTGCCGCCGGCCCTCCAGGCGTTCTGGGGCCTGACCGCGTACGCCAGAATGTTCGTCTTGGCGACCCGGTCCTTCAGATCCGCTCCGCCCGCCGAGTAATAGACCGCGCGGGCCTCCTTGGGGATGGCCGTGGCCAGCATGCCGGCGCCGACGATGGCGAGGACGACGATGTAGTTGCCCTTGAGCAAGTGGAACCGGGACCCGGCATCCAGCTTGGCGGGGTCAACCCACGACGGCAGCTGACGCGCCTGCTCGATGAAGGCCCGCAGGTCTTCCGGCAGTCCCGCGGGCAGGGGCTGGTCGTTGCGGTTCCAGTCGTGCAGCAGCCGGTTGACCTCGGGTATGGCACCGCGTTCGAACAGCGAGGCGAGGAGCGGATCGGCCACGTCGTCCCACACCCACCGGGGGTCGGCGCCGCTGCCGGAACCCGCGACCGAACCGCTGGCCGGCCAGGTCCAGTCGGCGGTCAGGGGGCCCGCCTGAGCCGGGGAGGCCATTCCTAACGCGCCGAGCGCTCCGAGGGTGGTGCCCGAGATCAGTATCTCGCGCCTGCTCATCTCTGCCATGATCTGCACTCCTTCGAGGTGGGGGTTCCCGCTCAGGACATGCGGTCGGTCGCGAAGTCTTGGTCGGCTCTCCGGGGATGCACCGACCCGGAAGCATGTGGACGGCCCATGGCCGGAGCCCCGTCCCGGCGACCCGCGCCCGGCTTCGACGCGTCGCGGCTGAGCTCTCCCATGCCGTTGCCTCCTTCTCACCCGAGGCTGAGAAGAGGTGATACTTAGATACAGATCATGAGTCTGTGTATCATCATCAGACCATAATGTGACGGAGATCACAAGACTACGTTGAGGCAGAATCGATACAGGAGGTGATCGTGGAGTCTCTGCTGTCCGGATTCATGGCACCGTCGGACTCGGAGTCATTGCTGGAGCGCGCCTACGTCGATGCCGTCGAACGCGTTGACGACCTCGACGAGCTGCGCACGCGCATCCTCGACGCGGCGTACGAGCAGTTCTGCCGGCTGGGCATCAGGCGCTCCACCATGGAGGACGTCGCCCGGCTGGCGAAGGTGTCGCGGATCACGGTCTACCGGCGATTCGACACCAAGGACACTCTGGTCGAACACGTGGTGCGCCGGGAATTCCGCCGCTACTTCGACCAGTTCCTCATCGACATAGAGCGAGCCGACACCGCAGCCGACAGGGTGGTTCTGGGCTTCGTGTCCTCACTGCGGGCAATTCGCGGCAACCGGCTGATCGGCGGCCTCATCGCCACAGAACCGGATCTGCTCGTCCCCTCCATGACAGCCGACGGCGGCCAGACCCTCGCCACCGTACGGCAGTTCGTCGCCGGCCAGCTCCGCCGCGAGCAACGCGCGGGCAACGTGCCGGACAGCTTGGACGTCGACCTCGTGGCCGAGATGATGGTGCGGATCTCCACCTCTTTCCTGACGATCCCCAGCGCCGTCATCGACCTGGACGACGAGGAGCAACTGGCCGCGGTGGCCCGGCGGTTCCTCGTGCCCATGCTGTCCCCGTAACCGCGAGACCGCCCCAGACCTGGTCCCTGATCGGCAGGTCAGAGGAGAGGGCGGACGCCTCCTCGATCGTCGTCATCGCGGTGCGACGGCAGGCCACTCCTGCACGTCCAACGCAAGAACGGCGGTGTCCACGAGGACACCACCGTTTCGACATGAGTGGACCTGCTCACCGCTCACTCGAACACCATGTCGCAGGTGGTGAAGCTGTATCGGATGATCTGACACGTCAAGGAGTCGATCGGCCTTGACCGGGGCCGGCGCGACGAACGGCTCTTCGGAAGGACCATCGGTCGACCACTCGCCATCTTCATTCCGACCTGGCACACCCGCCCCTACGGTTGACCCGTCGCGCCGTGAGGGCGCATCACGGCGACCACGTCCACCAGCCGTTCCAAGCCGTCGAAGTCCTTGGGATTCGCGGTGAACAACGGCAACTCATTACTGGCGGCTGTCGCGGCGATCATCAAGTCGGCGGTCCGACTTCGTGGCTGCCGGCCCTGCGCGTACACGACGGCACAGAGCTGCCCGAACATCCGGGCCGCTTCGGCGTCGTACGGCAGCGGATCACCGAACGCGGCCCGGGCGAGCCGTGCGCTCAGCGTCGACTGGCTCATGGTGATCGCCGTCGCCAAGGACGTCGCGCCGATCCTGGGCGCGGCGAGCGCGGCGGTGAACATCTCCGAGAAGATCATCGCGTGGCGCCGGAACAGGGGGCAGGCGGGCAGGATTCACCTGTAGAACGGTTCCGACGTCGTCGATCTGTCGAGCTGTTCCGACGAGGAGATCGAGGCCTGGTTCGACAGGCTCTCGAAAGAGCGCGGCACGAGGCGCTCCGACGACGATCAGGAGTCCTGAGCCCCGCAGAGGGCCAGGAGGGCTGGAGCATGCGCACCGCACGCCGGCGCCGGCTACAGGCCGGCGCGCTGCCTCAGAGTGCCCGTGTACTGTCCGACGTCCAGCCCTTTCCCGGCGGCCCACCCGTCGTCGTGACAGGTCGCCAGGTGTCGATCGGCCGCGTCGCCGATCAGCGACACCACCGTGCCGGTCTCGCCCCTGGCCCGCATGCGCTCGACCAGTTCCAGCGCCGCCCACAACGCGGTGCCCGACGACGCGCCGACCGGCAGCCCGGTGACCTCGCGGATGTACCGGGCCGCCGCCACACTGGCCGCGTCGGGTACGGGGACGACCAGGTCCACGAGGTCGGGCCGGAAGCCCGGCTCGACGCGCGGCCGTCCGATGCCCTCGATCCGCGAGGGCATCCCGGTGCCGTAGTCGGGCACGTCGAGGGTCCATCCCGGGAAATAGGCCGAGTTCTCGGGATCCGCCACCGCGACCCGGCAGTCACCGTCCTGGGATCGGATCCACTGGCCGAGGGTGGCCGAGGTTGCTCCAGTGCCCGCGCCCGTCACCACCCAGTCCGGCCGCACCTGCCTGAACAACTCCTCCGCCAGGTCGTGCGGCGTGGCCCGCCCGAACTGGTCCAGGAAGTGCCCGTCGATCTCCCGTGCGGCGTTGTAGATCGCCAGCGGCGGCGTCACGAATCGGCACTCCCCGCCCAGTTCCTCCACCGGCCGCGCCCGCGCCTGGCTGCGCTCACCCGGCATGACCACGATGTACGGCAGCCCGAGCCGCCGCGCGAACCAGGCCTGCGCCACGGCCGCGTTGCCGCCGGTCGCCTCCACCACGGTCACCCCCTCGGTGACCGACCCGTCGAGCACGGCCCGGCGGAACAGTGCCCTGGCATGCCGGTGCCGCAGGCTCCCCGTCGGTTGGGCGGACTCGTCCTTCAGCAGCAGCCTGATCCCGGGCGCCGATACCGGCATGTCAATCAGCGGGGTGGGCTCACCCGGCGCCAGCACTTCGAGCGCTCGCGTGTTCCAATTCACCGTCCCACCGTGTCAGGCGCGGCCCGAAAGATCGTGCCCGTTCGCCACGAGCGAGCCGGGCAGGGAGTCCGCGCGCTCCCCTGCGATGACCGTCGCGGTTGCCCGACCAGCCCGGGCGCAGACAGGCACCCCGAACAAGAAAACCGCCCCTTACCTGCGATGCTTTCGCAGACAAGAGGCGGTTTGATCTTGTGGAGGTGGCGGGAATCGAACCCGCGTCCTTCAACCCCAAGGCAGGGCTTCTCCGGGCGCAGCCTGCTGTGCTTTTCTCAGCCCCGGCGATCACGCAGGCGAGTCGCCGACGGGCTCAGCCACTGTTTGGTTTCCCGATCACCCCCGTGGCCGGGTTGATCGGTTGAGCCTTCTAGCGATGCCAGACACCGGGCCGAAGGCACTCCCGGGCTGACAGTGGTTTCGCTACTTAGGCAGCGAGACCCAGGGAGTCCTGGGCCACCACAGTGCGCTTGGAATTGGCACTTGTTGTTTGCGGTCACAGGATTAACGAGGTTATGTCCGCAGTCCTCGGCCCGCTTCACCTGACTTGCAAAGTCGAAGTCGAAGCCAGTCACCCCCTGTGCAGTTGTCAACACGGTCTCCCCGCTTCCGCGCGGTGACCGAGCAACATGAAGATACAACCCACAACGCCTGCGATGCCAACTTGATTCCCGGCGTTCCCCCCACGTTCGCCCGCGGGTACGGCGAAACCCCCGGGAACGCGGCTCGAAGCGCACGCTCCCGGGGGCCGACCGGCAGGGTCGAGCCGGTCCGACGGCAGGACTTCCCCCGAGATGAAGTCCTGGTCTCATCGCGACGACTGGGGCCGCAACCCCCCGAGCGGCCCAGTCATTCTGTAAGACGCCACCAGGGGCCCGGCGGGTTGCCTCCCCACGTCAGCGTTGCGCCAGGACCTCGCCATGGAACGGCATGCGCGTCAGCCCTGGTCGCGCAGGGCGCCGAAGAAACTGCCGGCGATGGCCGCCGGGTTGTAGTTCTTGGCCAGGACGGCGATCGCCAGGTCGCCCTGCCAGCCCACGAACCAGCGCTGCTTGCTGTCCTCGTCGCCCGTCGGCGCGGACACCCCGTACACCCGCCCGCTGCCCGCCTGCGCGGGCGAGCCCTTGGCACCCGCCTGCATCATCGTGGTCAGGGCCGCGCGGACCTTGGGGTCGAGCGGCACCGGCTGCGGCACCGGCGCGGGGGCGATCTCTCCCGTGGCGTCGGGCGACTTGGGGTCGGTCACGAGCACGGGCGGCCGCCACGTGCCGGAGCCGACGGCTGCCGCGACCAGCGCCATCGACAGCGGGCTCACCTGGACGCTCTGCCCGGCGATGGCCCTGGCCTTGTCCGCGTCGCTGCCGAGCGCGAGGGCCGGCGGGCCGCTGAACGACTTGAGCGGGAGCTGCCACGGCTGCCCGATGCCGAACGCCTTGGCGCTCTGCGCGAGCGCCCCCGCGTCGACCCTGCGGGCCAGGGAGGCGAGCGCAGTGACGCAGCCCTTGGCGAAGTTCTCGGTGAGCGTCGGCGCCGGCTCGCTCACGCCGGCCGCCTGCCCCGCCTCGACGAACCGGGCGCCGCCGACCGTGCGCTCCGCCGGGCACGTCAGCCGCAGGTTCGTTTTCACGCCGCCCTTGACGAGGGCGTCGGTGGCGATGATGGAGAACGCGGTGCCGGCCGGGAACTTGCCGGCCAGGGCGTCCTTCTCCTGGTTCATCCCGCTCGTGGCGACCGCCCGGATCTCGCCCGTCGCCTTGTCGACCGCGACGAGGGCGCTGGTCTGGCTCTCCTTGACCGCCTGGTCGGCGGCCTGCTGGACGGCGCTGTCGATGGTCGTCTTGACCGACTGGTTCGAACGGCCGGGCCACTCCTTCAGCACCGCGACGTCCTTGCCGGTCTTCGCGTCGATGATGACCACTTTGGTCTGCGTGGAACCGGTCAGGTAGTCCTGGTATGCCTTCTGCAGGCCGCTCTGTCCCACCGAGTCGCCCGCGCGCTGCGGGCCGCCGAGCTTCTGCTCGTCCTCGGGGGTGATCGCGCTGACCTTGCCGACCAGGTCCTTGGGCTCCTTGGGGGCGAGCGGCTGCGGCTGCTCCTGCACCGTGAGCTGCTTGATCCGGCCGAGCTGGTCCTTCAGCTGCAGGTAACGCCTGCCGCCGAAGTGGGCGAGCGGCACCATCTGGTTCGGCGGGGACGAGCGGATGCGGTTGAGCAGCCGGTCGTGCGGGAACCCGGTGTACTTGGCCAGCTCCTGCACGACCTGCTCGGCCTGCGCGCCGAGCTGCGAGGGCACCACCCCGGCCACGTACAGCACCTGGGGGCTCTGCAGCGACTCGCCGTTGCGGTCGTTGATCGGCTGGCGCGGGATGGCCTCGGGGTCCACGGCGAACCGCTGCCCCTCCTTGAGCTGCGGGTGGATGACCGAGGGCGACCAGCGCACCTTCCACACGCCGTCGACCAGGTGCAGGGGCAGCACGCCGTCGTAGCCCCAGAGCGGGCTGTTCTCGCCCAGGTCCACCTCGGCCCGGAAGTCGGCCCGCGACTCGTCGCCGTTCAGACTGACGTTCTTGATCTTGAAGCGGAAGGACGCGGCGTCCAGCTCCAGCTTCACGTCCGCCAGCGCCTTGCGGACCGCCGTCTCGTCACCGTCGGTGCGGCGGGCCGCGAGCTCGTAGTCACCCGTCTGCCAGCCCACGAGGAAGTCGCGCAGCGCGTCGTGCGGCGACGACTCGTCGAAGCAGCCGGTCAGGGTGGTGGACGCGACCGCGAGCGTGGCGAGCGCGGACAGCGTACGGCGAAGGCGGGGACGGCTCATCGGTTGCGGTGGCGCAGTGCCCTGGCCATCTCCCGCTTTGCCTGCTGCTCGGCCAGCGTCTGCCGCTTGTCCCAGTCCTTCTTGCCGCGCGCCACGCCGATCTCGACCTTGGCCCGGCCGTCCTTGAAGTACAGGGAGAGGGGCACGATCGTCAGGCCGCCCTCCTTCACCTTGGCGGCCAGCTTGGTGATCTCCTTGCGGTGCAGCAGGAGCTTGCGCTTGCGGCGGGCGGCGTGGTTGGTCCACGTGCCCTGGGTGTACTCGGGGATGTGGACGTTGAGCAGCCACGCTTCGCCGTCGTCGATGGTGGCGTATCCGTCGACGAGCGAGGCGCGTCCTTCGCGCAGGGACTTCACCTCGGTGCCCTGCAGCACCAGACCCGCCTCGAAGGTGTCCTCGACGTGGTAATCGTGCCGAGCACGCTTGTTCTGGGCGATGACCTTCCGCCCCGTCTCACGTGGCATGCCTCGACCTTACCGGCGTTCCTCTAGACCCTGAGATAGCGGCGGAGCGTCACGGACGACGCCAGGACACAGATCAGCACGCCGATCACCATGGTGAGGGTGATGGCCTGCGCCACCTCGTCCCAGCCCAGCGGCGCGCCGATGGCGATGAACTTGGTGATCTCCTCGAACATGAAGACCTTGGCCACGATGAGCAGGACCGCGGCCAGCACACCGCCGATCAGGCCGGCGATCATGCCTTCCATCACGAACGGGAGCTGGATGTAGAGGTTCGAGGCGCCGACCAGGCGCATGATGCCGGTCTCACGGCGGCGGTTGAACGCCGACAGCCGGACCGTGTTGCCGATCAGCAGCGCGGCGGCGAGCACCAGGATGACGGCGATGACGACGGCCGCCCATCTCAGCGTGTCCAGCATGCTGAAGAACTTGCCGATGATCTCTCTCTGGTTGACCACCTGAGAGACGCCCTTCAACGCCTCGGCCGCCTTCATGACCGGCTCGTAGTTCTCGGGATCGGTCAGCTTGATCCTGAACGAGGTCGGCATGTCCTTGACCGACGCGGCGTCGATCAGCGCCTTGTTGGTGGCGTAGTACTGCTTGAAGTTCTCGTAGGCCTGCTTCTGGTCCTCGTAGATGACCCCTCCCGGCGCCACGCCGGCAGTCTGCTCGAGCTGGGTCTTGAGGGCGGCCGTCTGCTCGGGGGTGACGGCCTTGCCGCCGCACTTCTCGGAGGCGGAGTTGTCGGCGCAGAGGAAGACCGAGATCTCGACCTTGTCGTACCAGTAGGTCTGCATCATCGAGACCTGGGCGTTGATCATCAGGCCGACGCCCAGCATCGCCATGCCGACCGCCACAGTGATCACCACCGCGATCGTCATGGTCAGGTTGCGACGGAGGCCGATCCAGACCTCGGAGAAGATGAAATTCGCCCGCATGGTATGCCTGCTGCTCCCTGTCAGTACGCCTGGCCGTACACGCCACGCGACTGGTCGCGGACGATCTTGCCGTCCTCCAGCTCCACGACACGCTTGCGCATGGAGTCGACGATGGCCGCGTCGTGCGTGGCCATGACGACAGTAGTGCCGGTTCGGTTGATGCGGTCCAGCACCTTCATGATGCCGATGCTCGTGGCCGGGTCGATGTTGCCCGTCGGCTCGTCGGCCAGCAGGATCATCGGCCGGTTGACGAACGCGCGGGCCATCGCGACACGCTGCTGCTCGCCGCCGGACAGCTCGTCGGGCATGCGGTGCGCCTTGCCCTCCAGGCCG
>NZ_JBFAIA010000218.1:0-12485 GCF_040654455.1 Nonomuraea sp. NPDC050691 | reverse complement strand
CGTCCCGGTCATCCCGGTACGCGGCGAGCGTGGCGCGCACACCGAGCCCACGAACGTCACCTGACCGGCACCGTCAGTGGAGCCAGGCCCGGCACGTCGCGGACCACCGCGGCCGAGGGGCGGCTGGTGCTCGCGACCGTGTCGCTCGACCTGGGCGGCGACGCTGCGGCGCACCTCGCCGGGGCGCGGGAGCTGCTGGAGTCGCTGGGCCGGCCGATGTTCGGCTCCGACCGTCAGGCGGCCCGCTGCTGGCGCGAACTGGGCGACCTGTACGGCCGGGCCGGTGGCCGGGCGCAGCAGACCGCCGCGTATCGTAAGGCGCTGGAAGCGGCTGGGGTTCACTCCGCGCTGGCGGGCCTTCCGGTTGACGCCGCGGTCTCCGGGTGATCGGAAAAGACCTCCTGGGAGTTCCAGATTTGTGTTCTGCGGTCTGGAATAATTAGGGTCTACCAGTCATTGACTCATAGGATGATTGGTTTCCCCGGAGGAGGCGGACTGTGAGTCTGCGTACGGCGCAGCGGGCTTCGCTCGTGGACCAGGTGATCGATCAGCTCAAGGAGCAGATCACATCAGGGTCGTGGCAGATGAACGGCAAGATCCCGACCGAGACAGTGCTCGCCGAGCAGCTCGGAGTGGGACGCAACACCGTTCGCGAGGCCGTACGCGCACTGACTCACGCGGGGCTGCTGGAGTGCCGGCAGGGTGACGGCACCTACGTCCGCGCGACGAGCGAGCTCTCCGGCGCCATGCTCCGCCGCCTGCGGCAGGCGGAGCAGCTGGAGATTCTGGAGGTGCGGCGCGCCCTGGAGGTGGAGTCGGCCCGGCTGGCCGCCACCAGGCGCACCGACGAGGACATCCTGCGCATCGAGGCCGCGCTCGCCGAGCGCGAGCGCGCCTG
The DNA here is from genome assembly GCF_040654455.1 of Nonomuraea sp. NPDC050691. NCBI lineage: Bacteria > Bacillati > Actinomycetota > Actinomycetes > Streptosporangiales > Streptosporangiaceae > Nonomuraea > Nonomuraea sp. NPDC050691. Next base: position 11,587 of record NZ_JBFAIA010000218.1, on the reverse strand, counting down.
GGAACTCGACGACCCCGACTTCTTCGTGGAGGCCGACCTGGCCTTCCACATGGCCGTCGCGCACGCCACCCACAACCTCGTGCTGATCGACCTGTTCGAGGACTTCTCCGCCGCGCTGCGGGCCAGCATCACGGCCGCGGGCACGTCGCTCAACAAGAGCTACATCCCGCACGACGCGATCGCCCGCGCCATCGCCGCCGGCGACGCGACCGCCGCCGAGCGCGCCAGCCATGCTTGCATGGAGCATATTTTGATCGCCCTCACCGATGCATAGTCTTGTCTGTTACGGCAAGGCCGGCCTGGCCCCAGTCGCCGTACGAGGCTGAGGGCCTCCAGGGAAACGGCCGCTGAGCCCGCACGGGGCCGGGCGCCATTACGTGCGCCTTCTTGACCATGGCTTCCATCATGCGGGCACCGCGACGCCTGGGCTCCCTCACACCTGACCGTGGCTTCCCTCATGCCTGGCCGGTGAGGCGGTCCGCGTGGGCTCTGGCGAAGTCCACGAACGGGGTGGGCAGCTTGCCCGTCACCGACTCGTAGTCCTTCGTCGTGTAGTCGCCCCAGCCTCTCGCGTAGGCGCGCAGGTACTCGGTGGTGACCGCGGCGATCCACTCCGGCAGGCCCGCGTCCTTCATGCCGGTGTACGCCTGCTCCGGCTCCAGGGCCTGGTAGGCGATCCGCCGGCCGAACACCTCGGTGAGTTGCCCGGCCGCCTCGCCCAGCGAGATGCTGGCGGGGCCGGTGAGGGTGTACACCTTGCCTGTGTGCGGTCGGGGGTCGGTGAGGACGGTGGCGGCGAACTCGCCGATGTCCCGCACGTCGATGAGGCCGATCCGGCCCTGCCCGGTGGCGCCGTACAAGGTGTCACCGGTGACCGAGCCGAACAGGTTCTGCATGAAGAAGGCCGGGCGGATGACGGTCCAGCCGAGGCCGGACGCCTGGAGCTCGGCGTCGGAGAGCGCGTGCAGGCGGCCGTTGCGGGTGGGGGCGTCGTGCGCGGCGCCGATCGCCGACATGCGCACCACGTGCCGCACTCCTGCCTGGCGGGCCGCCCAGACAGCGTTCATGCTGGCGTGGGGTGCCTGCGGTCCCATGGCGGTGAGCAGCCACAGCGTCTCCACGCCGTCGAAGGCGTCGGTGAGCGTCTCCGGGGCGTCGAGGTCGCCGACGGCCACCTCGTATCCGGCGGGCGCCTTGGCCGGGTCGCGCACCAGCACCCGCACGCCGTCCTTGCCGGGCAGCGCGTCGAGCACAGCGCTGGAGACGGTGCCGGTGGCTCCGGTGATGAGGATGGTCATGGTCAGCCCTCGTTCTCTTCCGTGGTGCCGTCTTCCGCGGACACCAGCTCGTCGATCAGTTCGAAGAAGGCCCGGATGCCGGGCAGGTTGCCGCCCTTGGCGGCCGAGGCGGCGCGGTCCTCGGGTGTGCGCCACTCGACGATGTCGAGCCACTCGTCGCCGGGCAGGCGCACCAGGCGCGCGCCGAGGAAGCCCGCGCGGTCCGCGCGGAAGTCCGCGAGCATTCCGGGGCGGGCGGCGAGCAGCCGCTCGGCGTTCTCCGGAGACACGCGGAACCGGGTGAGTTCCACCGTTCTGGTCATGAGACAACAGTATAGTAAGAATCAGTGACTATCAAGATTTGTGACTAACGGGAGGTGTGGTCGTGCGCAGGAGCCGGCGCAAGCGTGAGTATCCGGATCTCGGCATCCTGGCCGGGCGGACCCTGTTCGCGGTGCAGCGGGAGCTGTTCGGGGCCGTGGCCGAGCAGGGGCATCCCGAGCTGCGGCCGCGTCACGGCGCGGTGCTCGCGTACCTCGACGAGGAGGGCAGCCGGGCCACCGACCTGGCCGCCCAGTCGGGTCAGCACAAGCAGGTCATCGGCACGCTGGTGGACGAGCTGGTCGCGCTCGGCTACGTCGAGCGCCAACCCGACCCGGCCGACCGGCGGGCCAAGCTGATCGTGCCCACGGCCAAGGGCCTGGACGAGATGGCCAAGTCGGACGCCGCCATCGCCGCGATCGAGGCCGAGCTGGCCTCGGCCGTGGGCGAGGAGGCGTACGGGGAGTTCAAGCGCGTCTTCAAGCTGGTCGCCGACGGGCTGTCGGCCCGCCGCCCCGAGTGACGCGCGGCCTCATGAGTCCACCGGCCCGTGACGCGAGCGATTCCGCCGCCCCGAGTGACGCGCGCCCTTGGGGGTATGCGGCTCCCGGTGACGCGCCGGCTCAGGAGCCGAGGCGCAGGGACATCACGAGGTAGCGGAAGGCCGGGTCGGCGTCTCCGGGGACGTCCTGGATCAGCGCGGGGCGCGTCGGCGACTCCATGTTGATGCGGGCCAGCTCCGTCTCGATGCCGGTCAGGCCGTCGAGCAGGAACTGCGACTGGAAGGCGATCTCGATGTCGTCGCCCCGCAGGTCGCACTCCAGCACCTCGGTGCTGCGGCCGATGTCGCCGCCACCCGCCTGAAGCGTCACCCGCCCCTGGGTGAACGACAGCCGGATCGCGGTGTTGCGCTCGGCCACCAGCGCCACCCGCTTGATCGCGTCGACGAACGGCCCCACCCGCACGTCGGCCCGGATCGACCAGTCGGCGGTCAGCCGGCGGCGGTAGTCGATGAACTGCTCGTCGAGCAGCCGCACCGTGGTGCTGCGCCCGACGCTCTCGAACCCGGCCACCGCGTCGCCCATCGCGATCTCCACCTCGCCGCCTCGCAGCGACTTGGCCACCTCGACGAGCACGCGCGCGGGCACCATGGCCGAGACGGCGACGTCGGGCCGCGCCGGCCGCCAGGTGAACGTGCGGGCCGCGATCCGGTAACGGTCGGTCGCCGCCATCGTGACCGTCTCGCCCTCGATGTCGACCCGGATGCCGGTGAGCATGGGCAGCGTGTCGTCGCGGCTGGAGGCGGGCGCGACCTGGCCGACGGCCGAGGCGAACACACCACCGCCGATGGCGCCGACCGCCGGCGGCATCGTGGGCATGGTCGGGAAGTCCTCGACGGGCATCGTGATCAGGCCGAACTCGGCGCTGCCGCAGGTCAGGACCGCTTCCTGGCCTTCGGTGACGATCTGCACCTCGTCGCCGGGCAGGCTGCGGCTGATCTCGGCCAGCAGCCGGCCCGGGATCAACACACCGCCGGTCTCGGCCACATCGGCGTCGATCCGCGCCTGCGCGGAGACGTCGTAGTCGAACGCGGACAGGCTCAGCTGCTCGCCGGCCACGAGCAGCAGGCCCGAGAGCACGGGCATCACGGGACGGCTGGGGAGGACCCGGGCAGCCCATGCCACGGCATCTGCCAGAACATCGCGGTTGACCCGGATTTTCACGTGAACGACCCTTTCGCTCGCCTACCTCCTATGAAAGGTAGCCGGTCGGACCGACAATCCGGCCCGGCGGCCGATCCGGAGGTCGTTCGGGGTCAGCGCCTGTTGAGGTAGGCGAGCACCGCCAGCACCCGGCGGTTGTCGTCCTCCGACGGCGCCAGGTCGAGCTTGGCGAAGATGCTCGCGGTGTGCTTGGCCACCGCGCTCTCGCTCAGGTAGAGCCGCTGCGAGATGGCGGCGTTCGAGCGTCCCTCGGCCATGGCCTCCAGCACCTGCCGCTCGCGCGGCGTCAGCGCGGCCAGCGGTTCGTTGCGGACGTTGCTGGCCAGCAGCTTGGCGATGACCTCGGGGTCCATGGCCGTGCCGCCCTCCGCCACCCGGCGCACCGCGTCCACGAACTGCCCGGCGTTGAGCACGCGGTCCTTCAGCAGGTAACCGATCGCGCCGGAACCGTCGGCCAGGAGTTCGCGGGCGTAGAGCTGCTCGACGTGCTGCGACAGCACGAGGATCGGCAGGCCGGGCACCCGCCGGCGGGCCTCCAGCGCGGCCTGGAGCCCCTCGTCGGTGAACGTGGGCGGCAGCCGTACGTCCACGACCGACACGTCGGGTCGCAGCTCGACCAGCCCCTCCAGCAGCTCGGGACCGCTCTCCACGGCGGCCACGACCGAGAACCCGTGGGCCTGGAGCAGGTGGACCAGGCCGTCCCTGAGCAGGTAGAGGTCCTCGGCGATCAGCACGCGGTTCCCCATCAGCACAGCCCCAGCCGGTGCGGCGCCTGGGCCATCAGGCGGTCGCGGTTGTGCTTGGCGGGGATCGCGATGGCGGTCGCGTACATGGCGAGTCCGAGCGTGACCATGACGTAGACGACCGGCCACTGGAAGGGCTCGGCGACGTGCAGGGCGAGGAACCACGACTTCTCGCGGACGTCGAAGATCTTGAGCGCGGCGGCGACCAGCCCCTGCGGGAAAAGCGGGCACCAGGCCAGCGACCAGCAGAGCGCCACCACGACGGCCTTCCAGCGCGGCAGCTTCGGCAGCACCCCCGCCCAGTGGTCCGGGAGCACCCTGGGCAGCACCATCATGACGCTCGTCGGGCCGCCCGGCGGGCTGTTGACCGCCATCACGCCGTCGAAGGCGGCCAGCCGCCGCTCGATGCCGCGCAGGCCGCTGCCCTTGGCCGGGTCCGCGCCGCCCAGGCCGTCGTCCGTGACCGTGACGCGCAGGCTCGGGCCGTCGGAGCTGATGTCCACGCTCGCCGAGCGGGCGTCCCCGTGCCGGGCGGCGTTGGCGAGCAGCTCGCTGACCGCGAAGTAGACGGCGGCCTCCACCGGAGGTTCGGGCCGGTGCGGCAGGTCCACCTCCACTTCCACCCGCAGCGCGGTGTCCATCGCGAGGGCGCGCACGGCGTCGGCGAGCCCCCGCTCCGCCAGCACCGGCGGGTGGATGCCGCGGATGAGCCGCCGCAGCTCGGTCAGCGTCTCGGCGGAGGCGTCGCGGGCCTTGCTCATCAGCGTCTTGGCCGCGGCCGGGTCCGCGTCCATCAGCTCCTCCGCCGCGCCCAGGGTCATGCCGATGGCGATGAGCCTTGCCTGGGTGCCGTCGTGCAGGTCGCGTTCGATACGCCGCATCTCGGCCGCCTGGGAGTCCGCGGCGATGCTGCGTGACTGGTGGAGGTGGCTGAGCTGGCCGCGCAGCACGCTCGCGCGGGTGGGGGACAGCAGCAGGGCGCACCACTGGCCGTACACCCCGAGGCCCCTGGTGGGCAACGCGAGGAGCAGCGGCAGCAGGGCGAGCTTGACCAGCGGGTCCAGGCCCAGCCACAGCAGGTCGCGCCAGGTCGCCGGGTCGGTGGTCATCCACTTCCAGCGGGCGTTCCAGGTGGGGACGCGGGGCGACTTGTACAGCGTCCGCTCGTAGCGGTACAGCCCGTCCACCTCCGGCCGCGGTGGTGGCGGTTCCGCCAGGTACGGCGAGGCGATCCGGACACCGGTCCAGGCGCCGATCCGGCGCCGGGTCTCCTCGGCCAGCGCCCGCACCATGCGGATCTGCGGCGGGAGAAGGAAGACCAGCCCCAGCGTGAACGTCAGCGTCACGGCCGCCACCGAGAGCAGGAAGACACCGGCCTGGACGAGGATCATCCCGAGCAGCGCGGCCACCCGGGCCGTCCCGGTCAGTCGTCGGAGCATGCCACCAGTGTGCGCGAACATCGACGACACCGGCACTGTACCTAGGTACACCATTACCGGGCATCCAACCCGATTCCCGGCCCCGGCCCCGATTCCTACCGTCGAGACCATGAAGGTCATCGAGGTGAGGAACCTCCGCAAGAGCTACCCCCATCACGTGGCGGTGGAGGACGTGTCGTTCGAGGTGGCCGAGGGAGAGATCTTCGGCATCCTCGGACCCAACGGCGCCGGCAAGACGACCACCGTCGAGTGCGTCGCCGGTCTGCGCGTGCCCGACTCCGGCACCGTACGGGTGGCCGGGCTCGACCCGCACCACGACCGCGAGGAGCTGCGCCGCGTGCTCGGAGCGCAGCTCCAGAGCGCCGCGCTGCCGGACAAGATCAAGGTCTGGGAGGCCCTGGACCTGTACGCCTCCTTCTACCCGCACCCCGCCGACTGGGAGGAACTGCTGCGCCGGGTCGGGCTCGGCGACAAGCGCGACACCGCGTTCGGCAAGCTCTCCGGCGGCCAGCGCCAGCGGCTGTCGGTCGCCCTGGCCCTGGTGGGCCGGCCGCGCGTGGCCGTACTCGACGAACTGACCACCGGTCTCGACCCGCAGGCCCGCCGCGACACCTGGGAGCTGGTGGAGCAGGTGCGCGACTCGGGCGTCACGATCGTACTGGTCACCCACTTCATGGAGGAGGCCGAACGGCTCTGCGACCGGCTCACCCTCATCGACCGGGGCCGCGTCGTCGCCACCGGCACCCCGGCCGCGCTCGTCGCGCAGGCGGGCGGGGAGCAGCGGCTCAGGTTCCGGCCGTCGGCGCCCGTGGACCACGCGCTGCTGCTGGCGCTGCCCGAGGTGCGCTCGGTCTCCGGCAGCGGCGAGCACCTGGAGGTGACCGGCGTCGGCGACCTCGCGCCCGCCGTCACGCTCGCGCTCGCCGAGCACCGGATCGTGCCCACCGACCTGCGCGTCGAGCAGGCCACGCTCGACGACGCGTTCCTCGCCCTCACCGGAAGGACACTGTCATGAGGAAGATCCTCGCCGTCGAGACGAAGCTCTACCTGCGCGAATGGCCCGCCCTGCTGTTCACGATCGCGCTGCCGCTCGGGCTGCTGCTCGTGCTGGGCAGCATCCCCGGCATGGGCAGGCCCGACCCGGCGCTGGGCGGGCAGCGGGTCACCGACACCCAGTTGCCGGCCATGATGACGCTGCTGGCGATGCTCACGCTGGCGTTCACGGTGCTGCCCACCGTGCTGACGACGTACCGCGAACGGGGCGTGCTGCGGCGGATGTCGACCACGCCCGTCCATCCCGCGCGGGTGCTGGCCGGGCAGCTCGTCATCAACGTGGCCGTCGGCGTCGTGTCCACCGCGCTGATCGTGGTGCTGGGCCGGCTCGTGCTGGGGACGGCCATGCCGCGGCAGCCGGTGGGGTTCGTACTGGTCTTCCTGCTGGGGACGGCCGCGCTGATGGCCACGGGGCTGGTGATCGCCGCGCTGGCGCGCACCGGCAAGGCCGCCTCCGGGATCGGGTCGCTGGTGATGTTCCCGCTGATGTTCGTGGCGGGCATGTGGATACCGCGCGAGCTCATGCCGGAGGCGCTGCGCGTCGTCAGCGACTACTCGGTGGCCGGCCCGTTCGGCCAGGCCATGCGGGCCACCTGGGCGGGCGACTGGCCGCAGCCGCTGCACCTGGCGGTGATGGCGGCCGGGCTGGTGGTCTTCGGCTGGCTGGCCGTGCGCCTGTTCCGCTGGGAGTGAGCGCCCGGCCCGCTGTCGCGCCGGGACCAGGCGCCCGCCCCCTCCGGGGGTGGAGCGTCAGGCCCGGACGGGGCGGGCGCCCGTGACGTTCAGCATGATCGAGTAGAGCGAGGTGGAGGCGGTGACGAACAGCCGGTTGCGCTTGAGGCCGCCGAACACCAGGTTGGCGACGTAGTCGGGCAGGAGGAGCCGGCCGATCAGCGTGCCGTCGGGGTCGTAGCAGTGCACCGACTTGCCGGCCGCCGCCCACACGCGGCCCGTGTCGTCCAGCCGCATCCCGTCGTACGCGTCACCGGCCGCCCCCTCCGCGAAGATCCGGCCCTTCTCCAGGGTGCCGTCGTCGGTCACCTCGAAGACGCGGATGTGGCGGCGCCGGGTGTCGGCCACGTACAGCAGCCGCTCGTCCAGGGAGAACGCCAGCCCGTTGGGCCGTTCGAAGTCGTCGGCCACGACGCGCACCTCGCCGGTCACCGGGTCGATCCGGTAGACGTGACAGCCGTCGATCTCCTGCTCGGCCCGCACTCCCTCGTAGTCGCTGGTGATCCCGTACGACGGGTCGGTGAACCAGATGGAGCCGTCGGAGCCCACGACCGCGTCGTTGGGGCTGTTGAGGCGCCTGCCCTCCCAGCGGTCGGCGATGACGGTGATCGAGCCGTCGTGCTCGGTGCGGGTGACACGGCGGTTGCCCTGCTCGCAGGAGATCATCCGGCCCTCCCGGTCGAGGGTGTTGCCGTTGGTGTAGCCGGCGGGCGTGCGGAACGGGCCGACGGCGCCGGTGAACTCGTCCCAGCGCAGCATGCGGTCGTTCGGGATGTCGCTCCAGACGAGGAAGCGGCCGGCGGGGAAGTAGACGGGGCCCTCGGCCCAGCGGGTGCCGGTGTACAGCCGCTCGACCACGTCGTCGCCGGCGACGCGGGCGAACCTCTCGTCCAGGACCTCGAACTGCGTGGGAATCACATCCATCATGCTGAAACTCAACAACACCGGATGCTGTTTGGTCAAACAGCTAAATTTCCGGATAGCATCTGGTCGTGGATGACATCGACAGGAAGCTGGTCGGGCTGCTCCAGGAGGACGCCGGCCGCTCGTACGCCTCGCTGGGCCAGGCCGTGGGACTGTCGGGCGCGGCGGCGCACGAACGGGTGCGCAAGCTGCGCGAGCGCGGCGTCATCAGGCGCACGACCGTCGACGTCGACCCGGCCGAGCTCGGCCGGCCGGTGACGGCGTACGTGCTCGTGGACGGCAGCACGTGGATGGGCGACACCGCCGAGCGGCTGCGGCGGATCCCCGCGGTCGAGGAGGCGCACGTCATCGCCGGCCCCGCCTCGCTCCTGCTCAAGGTCCGCACGGCGACGACCCGCGACCTCCAGAAGGTGCTGCGGCAGGTGTTCGAGGTGGAAGGGGTGACCAGCACGCAGACCGTCGTGGTGCTGGAGACCTTCTTCGAGCGGCCGAGCGATCCTGAACTATAGTCCAGCTATGACCAGAGCCCCGTGGAACACCAAGGAGCTGACCGTCGGCCAGCTCGCCGAGCGCAGCGGCGTCGCCGTGTCGGCGCTGCACTTCTACGAGGCCAAGGGGCTCATCACCAGCCGCCGCACCGCGGGCAACCAGCGCCGCTACCACCGCGACACGCTCCGCCGGGTCGCCTTCATCCGGCTGGCCCAGCGCATCGGCATCCCGCTGAAGACCATCAAGGAGGCGCTGGAGACGCTGCCCGAGGGGCGCACCCCCACGCGCGGCGACTGGGCCCGGCTCTCGGCCGCCTGGCGCGGAGAGCTCGACGACCGCATCGAACAGCTCCAGCGGCTGCGCGACGACCTGACCGACTGCATCGGCTGCGGCTGCCTGTCGCTCGACCGGTGCGCGCTGGCCAACCAGTACGACCGGCTGGGCGAGGAGGGGCCGGGGGCCAGGCGCATCGACACCCACCTCATCCGGGCCAAGGCCGCCACGGACGCGGGGTCCTCCGCCCAAGCCTGCTGCCCCCCTGACCGCGCGCCGACGGCCGCGGGGCACGGCTGAGGGACCCGGCCCAGGGACTCGGCTGAGGGGGCGGGGTTAGGGGGTCCTGGGCTGCGGGGTCCTGGGCTGCGGGGGGACGATCAGGGTCGGCCGGTGCGCGTGGTGCAGCACGTGGTTGGAGACGCTGCCCAGCAGCACCGACCGCGCCCCCGACAGGCCGCGCGAGCCCGTGACGATCAGCGCGGCGTCCAGCTCGTCGGCCACGTCCACGATCGTCTTCCAGATCGACTCCCGGTCGGCCACGGCCCGGTAGGTCACCTCGGCGATCCCGGAGGCCCGCGCCAGCTCGGCCCCCTCCTGGGCGTGCGCCTCGGCCAGCTCGCGCCACTCGTCCGCGCCGTCCCTGATCGCCGCGACGTCGGCCAGTCGGCCGAGCCGTCATAGGCGATGAGGATGGACATGGCCTGCTCCCTTCACTGCTCTCGTCAGGTGCAGCACCGGGATGATCGGCCGGGATTCCGGAGCGGCCTGTCTGGTGTGTCACACCCGGCTGGGTGCCGTAATCGCGCGTTGTGACCCTCCCCCGCGTGCCCCGCCTCGACGTCGAGCTCGCGCTGCGCGTACCTGCCCGTGCCGCTCGCCTACGACGGGCCCTGCCCCGGGCGGGTACGACTTCGACCTGGAGCGCCGCGCCCCGGAGCTGGGCGTCCTCCTCGACGACCTCCTGGCCGGCGACCTGGCGTCGTCGCGGGGCGGGGCGGCGGCGTGCTGGGCGCACATGAGCCTGCGCCAGGTCGACTACGACCGCGGCCGGTCAGGACAGGTCGAGGCCGGCGAGCTGGGCCCGGCTGACCACGTTGAGCTTGGGGAAGGCCCGGTAGAGGTGGTAGCTGACCGTCTTCGGGCTGAGGAAGAGCTGCGCCCCGATCTCGCGGTTCGTCAGCCCGGCCGCCGCCAGCCGTACGATCTGCAACTCCTGGGGTGACAGCGCCGAGACGGTCTCGTCGCGTCCGGCCGGAGCGCTGGTGTCGCCCGCCGCCCGCAGCTCCGTGCGGGCGCGCTCGGCCCAGGGCCGGGCGCCCAGCCGCTCGAACGTCTCCAGCGCCGCGCGCAGGTGCGGCCGGGCGCTGCCCTTGTGCCGCTCCCTTCGCAGCCGCTCGCCGAAGGCGAGCCGGGTCCGCGCCGCCTCCCACGGCCGTCCGCTGTCGGCGTGCAGCCGTACGGCGGCGCGGAAGTGCTCGTGAGCGGTGTCCCAGTCGGGTTCGAGCACGGCCCGGCACCGGTGGAGCACGGCGCCGGCCCAGTCGAGGCCGGAGGCGAGGGCCCACTCCTCGAAGCGGCGCAGCGGCTCGCCGGCCGGGGTGCCCAGCCGTACGGCCGCCTCGATCTGGTCGGGCGCGAAGTACACCGCCTGGATCTGGTGGCGCACCGGACCCTCCAGGGCGGCGTCGAGCCGGTCCAGCGCCTCGGCGAAACGGCCGTGGCCGAGGTCCAGCAGGGCCAGCGCCCATTCGGCCCAGGCGGGGCCGTTGACGATCCGGTTGGCGTCGAACCGGTCGAGGCAGCGGGCCGCCAGCCGGGAGCACTCCGCCGCGTCGCCGCGCACGGCGGCGATCCAGGCGAGCATGCCTTCGAGGTAGCCGGCCCGGTTCGGCTGACCGGTGTCGGCGGCCAGCCGCAGCCCCTCGGCGGCGCCGGCCACGGCGTCGTTGAACCGGCCCAGGTAGAGATCCGAGGCCGTGAGCGTCAGCAGTGCCAGGGGGATCTTGCCGATCTCGCCGCGCGCCCGGCACTCCGCCGCGACGGCCGCCGAGATGTCGCGCCCGGCCTGGAAGTCGCCGACCAGCCCGGCGACGAAGGCGGCGTTGACCCGTAGCGCGTGCGCGCCCTCACGGATCCGGCCGCCGTCGGCGACCAGGCCGCGCATGGTGGCCAGGGCTCCGGCCGGGCCCCTGGCCAGGAACTCGGCCGCGCCCGTGACCGCGTCCACCGCGGGGCCGAGCCCGTCACCGGGCCGTAGCCCGAGCGCCTGGAGCCGGTCGGACGCCTCCGCGACCCGGCCGGGGTCGCTGAGCTGCCAGGCGTTGCGGGCGGCGTCGATGAGCAGCGCCCCGGCCATGACGCGGTCCACCTCGGCCACCGCCTCCGCGCCCGCCACGAGCAGGTCGTGGGCGAGGTGGGGCGCGCCCTCGTCGAAGGCGAGGCGGGCGCGCAGCTCCGAGAGCCGTGCGAGCGAGCGGGGGTCCGTCTCCAGCCGGCCGGCCCGTTCGGCCAGGTCCTTGGCGCGTACCGGCTGGCCGGCGTCGGCGGCGGCCACCGCGGCCGACGTCAGCCGGCGCGCCCGCACGGCCGTCTCCTCCGTCAGCTCGGCG
>NZ_JBFAIA010000217.1:0-12571 GCF_040654455.1 Nonomuraea sp. NPDC050691 | reverse complement strand
CCCCCCCCCCCCGCCCGCCCCCCCCGCCCCCCGCCCCGCACCCCCCGCCCGCGGGGGCCGCGCGGCCGGCCCCGCGCACCACTCTGGCCCCGCCGGTCCGAGCCGCGCTCGGCGAACGGCTGCGCGGCCTGCGTGAGGCGGCCGGCCTGACGGCCGAGCAGGTCGAGAGCGCGCTCGGCCGCGGCGCGGTGCGCGTCGAGGCCGCCGAGACCGGCCGCGCGGCCCCCGCCCCGGCCCTGGTGGAACGGCTGCTCGACCTGTACGGCGTGACCGCGCTGCCCGCGCGCGAGCACGTGCTGTCCCTGGCCCGCGGCGAGCGCGAGCCCGCCTGGTGGGACACGGGCGCGGTGCCCGTCTGGCTCGCCACTGCCTTCGCCCTGGAGCAGCGGGCCTCGGTGATCCGCGTGTACGACCCTCGGACGGTGCCGGCGCTGCTGCAGACCGAGGCGTACGCCCGCGCGGCGATCGGCGTGGCCGGCCCCGCCACGCTCGGGCAGGGCTCGGTGGAGGCGGCGGTGCGGCTGGTGCTGGCCCGCCAGGAGATGGTCTTCGCCGGGCGCGGCCCCGTCGTGTGGGCGATCATGGACGAGGGCGTGCTGCTGCGCTCCATCGCCGAGCCCGCCGTCCACCTGGCCCAGCTCGACTCCCTCATCGACCTCGCCAAGCGCCCGGGTGTCTCGTTGCACCTGCTGCCCCTCGACGACCCGGCGTACCTGCCCCGCACGGGGCCGTTCACGCTCTGGCGTTACTCCGAGGCGTTCGAGCCCGACATCGCCTGCGCGCACACCGTCGAGCGCGACGAGCTGATCACCGAGCCGGGCGCCGTCGAGGCCTACCACCAGGCGTTCGCCAAACTCTCGGTCACCACGACCACGCGCGAGGAAACCCTCGACCTGCTGAACACCCACCGTGACCGGATCGCCAGAGGATGATCCATTATTCACCGGGAAACGTATATTTCCCGATTATTTCGCGCCAATAGGTTGTATTGTTGGGACATTTGGAGCATTTTCAACTTGGTCCTCCGAGTGGGGTCGAGGCCGCGGAACTTTCCCGTACGGCAAGGCGAGGGGAAAGGGGCGATACGGAAATGCGTCAACGTGCCATCCGTAATTTGGCCAGGCTCAACACGTCCCAGGCGCGTATCACCCGTATGCTCGACGCCGCCGCCGGAGGGAAGAACAATTTCGTGGCCGACCGCGACGCCGTGCGCCGCTATGACGAGGCCGCTCCCGTGACCACCGCCGCCGCGCGGGCCGTGCTGGCCTTCCTGGCCCGCGTGATCCGCCACCTGGCCGCGGGCGGCGTGGACCAGTTCGTGATCGTCGGCAGTGGGGTGCCCAGCGGACTGCCCGCCGGCCGCCAGCTGCACGACCTGGCCGGCGACGCGCTGGGCCGCACCGGCGCCCGGGTGCTGTACGTGGAGAACGACCCCATGGTGCTGGCCTACGCCCAGGCCACGATCGAGCCGGTGAACGACCTGGTGCGCGTGGTGGAGGGCGACATCCGGCAGGTCGAGGACCTGCTCGGCGACCGGGTGGTCAAGACGTTCATCGACTGGGACCGGCCCGTGGGCCTGGTGCTCGTCTCGGTGCCCAGCCTCGGCGAGGAGGAGGCCCGGCACGCGATCAAGTGCCTGTGCCACGCCGCCGCCCGGGGCAGCTACCTGGCCCTGCTCCAGACCACCTTCGACGCGATTCCCGACGAGCTGCTGCCCGCGATCGGCGAGCTGCTGGCCATGACCCTGCCGGGCCACGTCGTCCGCACCCGCGCGGAGTCGGCGGCGCTGCTGGAGGGGCTGGACCTGGTGGAGCCGGGGCTGGTGTGGGTGCCCGAGTGGCGGCCCGACGGGCGGGACGAGGCGTGCGCCGCCCTGCCCAGCGCCTCGGGCAACTACGGCGCCGTCGCCCGCGTCCTCTGACGCCGCCCCGGTCGCGGGCCGAGTGCCGGTCCTTCAGCCCCGGTGACCGGTCAGTCCCACCAGAAGGACCAGAAGTGCCGGCCGATGATCTGCTCCGCGTAACCGCGGAGATCACCCGGACCCTGCACCACGTTGTCAGGACAGAACGTCCAGTGCTCGGCCGCCACGTGCAGCGCGTGCTCGGCGTCCACCGGAGGCGCCGCGACGCTCAGCTCCAGCGTGTTGAAGCCCACGCACACCACCCGTGCCCCGAAGCGGTCCTCCCAGCTGCGCACCACGGCCGCGAGCGGCACCATCCACTCGTTGTGGTGCAGGGCGCCCTGCCAGCCCATGACGGCCAGCGCGTCGGCGCCGCGCCGGGCCGCGACCAGGCCCAGCGGCATGCCGCGCGCCGCGAGCTGCTCGGCGTACCAGTCGGCGACCTCACCGGGAGCGGCCTTCGGCACCCCGGGGGCCGCCAGGCCGGGGCAGAGGGCGCCGTAGGGGTCGAGCTCGGCGAGGGCTTCGGACGGCATCTGCGCCACCCACTCCTGCCACACCTCGTCCATGAAGCCTTCGGCCGTGAAGTGGTCGATCTGCGCGGGCTCGTCCGGCACCACCTGGCCGATCGACCACGGCTGGGCCGACTCGTCCAGCAGCACCGGCCAGAGGCCGCTCGCGGCGTGCTCGGCGCGTAAGCGGGCCCACTCGTGGCCGGAGACGGGCTCGTCGCTCATCCAGAACGCCGGCCTGGCCGGCTCTCCCTGCCCGGTGTAGCCGGGGTCGGGCCAGACGAGGTCACCGGGCGGCAGGGCGGCCCGCAGCGCGCGGCCCCTGCCGGCGTCGGCGAACAGCCGGCCCAGCTCGCGTGGCAGCCGATGATCTGTCATGCCCTACCGTCTCCGTACGCACCCGTCGGGGAGATGGTAGTGCCGCCCACCGACATGGCCTCGGGGGCGGCGCGAAATCCTTGCGCGAGCGACGCGGAAGTGCGGGCGCCGTCGTCGTGAGGTGTTTCCGGCACGGCCGCGCCGCCGTGCCGGAAACGTCAGCGGCCGGTCAGTAGCCTCCGTACGACGAGTGGTTGGAGTGCTGCGAGGACGTCGAGGTGGGCGCCGGGGTCGCCGTCGAGGTGGGCGTGGTGGCCGACGAGCCGCCGGAGCCCGCGGGGCGGATGACGCCGAGCAGGCCGTGCTGGCCGCCGTCGATGCCGGCGGAGAACCACAGGGCGTTCTCGCCGCCGTTGGCCGCGGTGCCGACCTCCAGGTCCCAGAGGCCGGGAAGCTGGATCGTGCTGCCGTTGGCGGTGCGCAGGGCGCCGAGGTGGCGGCTGTTGCGGTAGGCGTGGATGGTGCCGTCGCCGAAGTTGCCGACGAGCAGCGACCCGGCGTAGGCGCCGCGCGGGGCCGCGGTGATCGCCCACGGCGCGTTCAGCCCGGTGCGCGCGATGCGGCCGGTCAGGCGGCCTTCGGCGTTGAAGCGGCTGACGAAGCCCTTGCCGGCGCCGGCGACGGACTTGCCGGTGTCCGGGTCACGCAGCGCGTACGCCACCCAGATGGTGCCGTTGGCGACCGCCACGTTGAACGGCGAGTAGTTGGAGGGGACGGCCGGATCGCGGAACTGCCAGCGCTTGAGCCGCAGCCGCTCGAAGTCGGAGTTCCAGGCGTGGATCTTGCCGCCGGCGAAGTCCGCGGCGAGCAGGAAGTCACCGTCGTCGGTCCGCGCGAGCGCGAGGCCCTTGTAGTCGGCCCCGCGGGTGAACGCGGCGATGACGGCGTTCTTCGGGTCCGCCTCGGCGTTCCAGCCGCTGATCGCGCCGCTGGGGCTGGAGAAGAGGAACGTGGCGGGCTTGCCCTTCACGGTGAACCCGTCGGTGGGGTTGAACACCTGGCCCGTCGGGGCCCCGCCCGGGATGCCGACCTCCGTCTGCTCCTTCTTGCCGGCGCCCGAGTAGACGGTCGCGCTGCCGGTGCCCGTGGCGGAGACCCAGAGGGTCTTGCCCATGGCCAGGCCCCAGGGGTTGACCAGCTTGGGGTCGGTGGTGGCGGCCTTGCCCCTGACGTCCGAGACGAGGTTGACGACGTCGAACCGCGCGCGGGGGGTGGCGGTGGCGTGTGCGGGAGTGGCGAGAGTGCTGCCCAGGCCGACCGCAACAGCGCAGAGTGTGATGATGCGTAACCGCATCCGTGCCTCCTTGTTAGCGCTTGTGACGCGAGATACGCGGGGCACCTGGGGCAGGGTTCAGTATGGTCCGGAAATATCCAGGGAGGCGTTTCTTGCCGTCTGTAGGGGAGATGGATGGATATGGAAGTTTTGGGGATTGATATCGGTGGCTCGGGGATCAAGGGAGCGCCCGTCGACGTCACGGCGGGCAAGCTGGCCCAGGAGCGCCTGCGCATTCCCACCCCGCAGCCGTCCAAGCCGGAGCCCGTCGCCGAGGTGGTGCGGCAGATCGTCGAGCACTTCCACTGGTCGGGGCCCGTCGGCGTGACGTTCCCCGGCGTGGTGCGCGACGGGGTGGTGTACACCGCCGCCAACGTCCACCACTCGTGGATCGGCGTGGACGCCTCCGACCTGTTCGGCGGCGCGAGCGTGGTCAACGACGCCGACGCGGCCGGCATCGCCGAGATGACCTTCGGCGAGGGCCGGGACCGGCGCGGGACCGTGCTCATGCTCACGTTCGGCACCGGCATCGGCAGCGCCCTGTTCACCGACGGGGTGCTCGTGCCCAACACCGAGCTCGGCCACCTGGAGCTGCGCGGCAAGGACGCCGAACTGCGCGCCTCCGACAAGGCCCGCGAGGACAACGAGCTGAGCTGGGACAAGTGGGCCGGCCGGGTCGAGGAGTACCTGCGGCACGTGGAGATGCTGTTCTCCCCGTCGCTCATCCTGGTGGGCGGCGGCGTGAGCAAGAAGGCCCACAAGTGGCTGCCGCACATCCACATCGACACGCCGATCGTGCCGGCCGCGCTGCAGAACGAGGCGGGCATCATCGGCGCGGCCCAGCTGGCGGCCAGCCGGACCGGCTGATCCGCTTTCCTGATCAAGAAAGTGGGCCCGGGAGGCAACCGGAACGGCGTTTCGGGAGTCTCATTGATGGGCGTGGCCGTTCACGACGCAACTCTGGGGAGAGTGGGCCCGCCGTGGACGGCCACGGCCATGCCGCACGGTCATGGCTCGCGGGCACCTCCCCGCACAGCCGGGTCTCGCGGCACGCCACGCGGATTATTGGGATGCGCGGCGGCGGCGCGGTCCGGCAGCATGGACCGTTGGCTCCCGGCGCACGGGGCTCAAATATCCTGAAAGCAGTATG
The DNA here is from genome assembly GCF_040654455.1 of Nonomuraea sp. NPDC050691. Classification (NCBI taxonomy): domain Bacteria; kingdom Bacillati; phylum Actinomycetota; class Actinomycetes; order Streptosporangiales; family Streptosporangiaceae; genus Nonomuraea; species Nonomuraea sp. NPDC050691. The sequence continues at coordinate 7,358 of NZ_JBFAIA010000217.1, read as the reverse complement.
GGAACCTCCGCGTTGTCCTCTCCGCTCACCGACATCCAGTCCCGCCTGCCCGAGCTCATGCCGCGCGACCAGCGGCGGCTGCGGCGCAGGCTCGACGGCGCGCGCCGGGTGCGCTCCCGCGAGGCCCGCGACAAGATCGCCGCCGAGATCCTCGCCGACGTCGAGCGCGCCGAGCAGCGCCTGGCCCGCCGCCGCGAGGCCGTGCCCGCGGTCACCTACCCCGAGGCCCTGCCGGTCTCCCAGCGCAGGGACGACATCCTCGCCGCCATCCGCGACCACCAGGTCGTGATCATCGCCGGTGAGACCGGGTCCGGCAAGACCACCCAGATCCCCAAGATCTGCCTCGAACTCGGCCGCGGCGTGCGCGGCCTGATCGGCCACACCCAGCCCCGCCGCATCGCCGCCCGCACCGTCGCCGAGCGCGTGGCCGAGGAGCTCGGCACCGAGCTGGGCCAGGTCGTCGGCTACAAGGTGCGCTTCACCGACCAGGGCAGCGACCGCACGCTGGTCAAGCTCATGACCGACGGCATCCTGCTGGCCGAGCTCCAGCACGACCGGCTGCTGGAGCAGTACGACACGCTCATCATCGACGAGGCCCACGAGCGCAGCCTCAACATCGACTTCATCCTCGGCTACGTCAAGCAGCTCCTGCCCCGGCGCCCCGACCTCAAGGTCATCATCACCAGCGCCACGATCGACCCCGAGCGCTTCTCCCGCCACTTCGGCGACGCGCCGATCATCGAGGTGTCCGGCCGCACCTACCCCGTCGAGGTCCGCTACCGGCCGCTCGGCGAGGACGACGACCAGACGCAGGGCATCGTCGACGCCTGCCGCGAGCTGGTCACCGAGGGGCCGGGTGACATCCTCGTCTTCCTCAGCGGCGAGCGGGAGATCCGCGACGCCGCCGACGCGCTCGGCAAGGCCGAGTTCCGCAACACCGAGATCCTGCCGCTGTACGCGCGGCTGAGCGCCGCCGAGCAGCACCGCGTCTTCCAGCGCCACACCGGCCGCCGCGTCGTGCTGGCCACGAACGTGGCCGAGACCTCGCTCACGGTCCCCGGCATCAAGTACGTCGTCGACCCCGGCTACGCCCGCATCTCCCGCTACAGCCACCGCACCAAGGTGCAGCGGCTGCCCATCGAGGCCATCTCCCAGGCCAGCGCCAACCAGCGCAAGGGCCGCTCCGGCCGCACCTCCGACGGCATCTGCATCCGGCTGTACGAGGAGGAGGACTTCCTGGGCCGGCCGGAGTTCACCGACCCGGAGATCCTGCGCACCAACCTCGCCTCGGTCATCCTGCAGATGACCTCCATCGGGCTGGGCGACATCGAGGCGTTCCCGTTCGTGGAGCCGCCGGACCGCCGCCAGGTCAAGGACGGCGTCAACCTGCTGCACGAGCTGGGCGCGTTCGACGAGGAGGGCCACCTCACCCCGGTCGGCCGCAAGCTCGCGACGCTGCCGGTGGACCCGCGGCTCGGCCGCATGGTGCTGGAGGCCGAGAAGCACGGCTGCCTGCGCGAGGTCATGGTGATCGCCGCCGCGCTGTCCATCCAGGACCCGCGCGAGCGCCCCGCCGACAAGCAGCAGCAGGCCGACGAGAAGCACCGCCGCTTCGCCGACCCCGAGTCCGACTTCCTCGCCTACCTCAACCTCTGGCACTACCTCCAGGACAAGCAGAAGGAGCTGTCCTCCAGCGCCTTCCGCCGCCTGTGCAAGGCCGAGTACCTCAACTACCTGCGCGTACGCGAGTGGCAGGACATCTACAGCCAGCTCCGCCAGGCGCTCGGCGCCCAGCCCAACAGCCATCCCGGCGACCCGCACAGCGTGCACGTGTCGCTGCTGTCCGGCCTGCTGTCCCACATCGGCGTCAAGGACGTCATGGACAAGCAGCGCCCGGCCGAGGGGCGCCGCCCCCTCCAGGAGTACATCGGCGCCCGCAACGCCCGCTTCGCCATCTTCCCCGGCTCGGCCCTGGCCAGGAAGCAGCCGCAGTGGGTCATGTCGGCCGAGCTGGTCGAGACCTCGCGGCTGTGGGCCCGGGTCAACGCCAAGATCGAGCCCGGCTGGGTCGAGCCGCTCGCCCAGCACCTCGTCAAGCGCAACTACTCCGAGCCCCACTGGGAGAAGGACCAGGGCGCGGTCATCGCGCTGGAGAAGGTCACCCTGTACGGCGTGCCGCTGGTGACCGGCCGCAAGGTCAACTACGGGCGCATCGACCCCGAGCTGTCGCGTGAGCTGTTCATCCGGCACGCCCTCGTCCAGGGGGAGTGGGACTCCCACCACGAGTTCCTGCGCGCCAACCGGCGGCTGCTCCAGGAGGTCGAGGAGCTGGAGAACCGCGCCCGCCGCCGCGACATCATGGTCGACGACGAGGCGCTGTTCGACTTCTACGACCGGCGGGTGCCCGCCGACGTGGTGTCGGCCCGCCACTTCGACGCCTGGTGGAAGAAGGCCCGCGCCACCGACCCCGAGCTGCTGACGTTCTCGCCCGAGATGCTGGTCAACGAGGGCGCCGACGTCAGCACCCAGGACTACCCCGACACCTGGCGCCAGCTCGGCCAGCGGATGAAGCTGACCTACCAGTTCGAGCCGGGCGCCGACGCCGACGGCGTGACCGTCCACGTGCCGCTCCAGGTGCTCAACCAGATCGGCTCCGACGGCTTCGACTGGCAGATCCCCGGCCTGCGCGAGGAGCTCGTCACCGAGCTGATCAGGTCGCTGCCCAAGCACATCCGCCGCAACTTCGTGCCCGCCCCCAACTACGCCAAGCAGGTGCTGGCGGGCGTGAAACAGGGCGGCGAGCCGCTGCTGGAGGCCGTGGAGCGCGAGCTGCTGCGGCTCACCGGGGTGCGCGTGCCGCGCGAGGCCTGGCAGCTCGACCAGCTCCCCGACCACCTGCGCATCACGTACCGGGTGATCGACGAGCGCAAACGGACGATCGCCGAGGACAAGGACCTCGACGCGCTCAAGCGGCGCCTCGCGCCGCGCCTGCGCCGCACGCTGTCGGCGGCGGCCGACGACCTGGAGCGCACGGGCCTGCGCACGTGGAGCTTCGGCACGCTGCCGAAGGTGTTCGAGCAGGGCCGCATGAAGGGCTACCCGGCCCTCGTGGACGACGGCGACTCGGTCTCCATCAAGATTTTCGAGACGGAGGCGGAGCAGCGCCGCTCCCACTGGCCCGGCACGCGCCGCCTGCTGCTGCTGAACGTCACCAACCCGGCCAAGTCACTGCTCGCCGGACTGTCCAACCAGGCCAAGCTGGCCCTGTCGCGCAGTCCCCACGGCGGGGCCGTGGCGCTGTTCGACGACGTGGTCAACGCGGCGGCCGACCAGCTCATGCTCGACATGGGCGGCACCGCCTGGGACCCGGTCTCCTTCGACCGCCTCCACCAGCACGTACGCGCCGAGCTGCACGAGACGTCGGCCGACGTGCTGGCCAAGGTGGAGCAGATCCTGAGCGTGTGGCACGCGGTGGGCACGCGGCTGGAGTCGCTGCGGTCGAGCGCCTCGACGGAGGACGTGCGCGCGCAGCTCGGCGGGCTCGTGTACGCGGGATTCGTCACCGCGACCGGCCGGCGGCGGCTGTCCGACGTGCTGCGCTACCTGCGGGCCGTCGAACGGCGGCTGACCAAGCTGCCGGAGGAGCCCTGGCGCGACGAGGAGTGGATGGCGCGGGTGCACAAGGTCGAGGACGACTACCACGACCTGCTGGACAAGCTCCACCCGGCCCGGCGCACCGACCCGGACGTGGTGGAGATCAGGTGGATGATCGAGGAACTGCGGGTCAGCTTCTTCGCCCAGACGCTCGGGACCCCCACCCCGGTGTCGGAGAAGCGCATCGCCAAGGCGATGGAGAAGCTCAGCCCTTGAAGATCGAGGTGTCGAGCTCCAGGTTGACGGGGGCGGGCAGGCGGACTGCCGAGCCGATCGGCACCGTGGCGACCGCGATGTAGGCGCCGTCGTCGATGGCGCTGTGGACAGTGACCGTCTGAGGGGTGGCGACGATGTCGATCAGCAGATAGATCGGTACGCCGGCCGCCGCATAGAGGCGCGGCTTCTCGGTGCGATCGCGAACGATGCTCCCCTTGGAGACCACTTCGGCAACCATGATCAAGCCGGAGGAACACAGTTCACGCTCCCCCCAGCGAGGACAGTCGGAGGGCGCCAGCACATAGTCAGGCTCAACAGGTTCGCGAGAGCCGTCGAGGCACACGTCGATATTTCCGGCGTAGCCCTTCCAGCCGCGCTCGCGGATGACCGGAGCGAGAAAGTAGCTCAGTTCCATGGCGCAGTCAGCGTGCTCGGGGGTGCCGACGGGGGTCAGGACCACACTTCCTTCTATGACTTCAGCGCGGAAGCCCGGCAGCTCTGGGAGTGCGTCGAACAACTCTCGTCCCGTCTCGGGCACGCCTCTGTCCTTGGCGAGCCACATCTTCGGGCGCTTACGGTTTTTCTTCGGCAACACCACACTCATCGGCCGTCCCTCCGTAGTCGAACGGGCACGCTAAGTATTGCATGCCCCTGCCCCTCCGCTGAAGCGCCTTTCGCCCGCCCGTACAGTGGGGGCCGACGAGAAGGGGCAGGGATGATCAAGGCAGTGGTGTTCGACGTCGGCGAGACGCTCATCGACGAGACCCGCATCTGGTCACGGTGGGCCGACCGGCTGGGCGTGAGCAGGTTCGTGATGATGGGCGCGCTGGGCGGCATGGCGGCGCTGGACCGCTCGCACCGCGAGGCGTTCGAGCTCGTCCGGCCCGGCATCGACCTCGACGCCGAGATGGCGGCCTGGGAGCGGGACGAGCCGGACGGCCTGCGCAACCACTTCGACGCCGACGACCTCTACCCGGACGTCCGCGACGCCCTGGCCGCGCTGCGCGCCGCCGGCCTCCAGGTGATCATCGCGGGCAACCAGCCGGCCCGGGCCTACGACGCGCTGGTCGCCATGGACCTGCCGGCCGACTCCGTCCACACCTCGGAAGGGTGGGGCGTGTCCAAGCCCGACCCGGCGTTCTTCGCCAAGGTCGCCGCGGTCGCGGGGCGCGAGCCGGCCGAGATCCTCTACGTGGGCGACCGGCTCGACAACGACGTGCTGCCGGCCGGCAGGGCGGGTATGCGCACCGCCCTGCTGCGGCGCGGGCCGTGGGGCTACCTGCACGCCGAGCGGCCGCGGGCCCAGGACGCCGACGTGGTCGTCGACGACCTGCACGGCCTGCTCCCGGCGTTGTCCCGCATCGACTGAGGCCCGCGCCGCGTGGGGGGCCGGTCAGCGGGCGGTGCCCCCGCCGGTCCGGCCCTCGTCCTCGTCGCCGAGGCGGGGAGGACCGGGGGCCAGGTCGTCCGGGGCGACGTGGACCGCCCGTTCCTCGGCCGACAGGTCGCCGGAGTCCTCCCCCCAGTCCTCGCCGACCTCGTCCTTCTCCTCGTCGGGCGCCAGGCCCTCGTCGGGCTGCGTGATGCGATGGCCGTCCCGGCGTGGTCTCTCCCCTTCGGGCTTCTCCCGCCACAGCCGCTCGTCGAGGGAGTCCTGGTGCTGAGGGTCGTCCTCGTCGATGCGGTGGTCGAGGCCGAGGTCGTCGGTCCACTCCTCGACCTCGATCTCCTGCTCGTCGGCGAAGCCGTACCTGTCCGGAGGTTGTTCAGTCATAGGGGCACCCCTACCCGTACGCAGGGCCGGAACCCTAGGATCCGGCCTTCCGAAGAGCCTCCTCCAGTTCCTCCTTGTCCATCTGCGAGCGGCCGGGGATGTCGGCCTTCTGCGCCTCCTTGTACAGCTCCGCCTTCGTCGCCCCGCCTTCGGCTGAGGAGCCGCTCGTCAGCGCGGTGAGCTCCTCGTCCCGTCGCTTCTGGAAGGCCGCGCCGAGCCGTTCCAGCTCCTTGGCGTCGACCTCGCTCGCCAGCTTCGGCAGGAGCTCGCTCTCCTCCTCCTGCACGTGGTGGTTGACGGACTCCTCCAGCTTGACGAGGGTGTCCTCGAACTCGGCGGTGCCCGGGTCGGCCCGCTTGAGGGCGTCGAGCAGCACCTCCGCCTCCTTGTGCTCCTCCACTTCGTGGTGCGCGTCGATGCCGGGGTAGACGCGGTCCTCCTCGGCCCGGGCGTGCGCGGTGAGCAGGGCGTGCAGCTCCGCGACGGTGGCCCGCCGGTCGCCCTCCTTCTTCTTGAGCCGCTCGAAGAGCGCCTCGACCTTGCGGTGGTCACGGGTGATGAGTGTGATGACATCGGTCGCCATGGGGCCTCGTGCTACCCGCCCGGCGGCGCTCCAATCGCCCCGGGCGGGCGCGGGATCCGCTCCGTCAGCGGCCGATCGCGGCGCCGATGAGCGCGCGCGGGTCCGCCGCGCCCGCCAGCGTCCCGTCCGGCCGTACGTCGATGAGGTGCGCGTGGCCGAACATGCCCCCGTACGGCCGCGCGGTCACCGGGTGGCCGAGCGCGGCCAGCCCGTCCGACCAGGGCGCGCCCTCCTCCAGGTCCAGGACCGTGTCGTCGGGCGTGTACCAGGTGTCGAAGCCCGTGCCGCCCGCGCCGATCCGCCAGCGCGGCGCCGAGATCGCCGCGCCCGGCCGCTCGCCGTGGCGCAGCAGCCGGGCGATGACCTGGAGCAGGATCTGCGGCTGCGCGTCGCCGCCCATGGTGCCCACCACGGAGCGCAGCGACCCGTCGGGACGGGTGACCAGCGCCGGCGCGAGCGTGTGCGGCGGCCGGCGGCCTGGGCCGTACTCCGCCGGGTGGCCGGGCGTCAGCGAGAAGCCGATGCCGCGGTTGTGGAGGTTGATCCCGGTACGGGGCTCGAACACCATGCTGCCGAAGCCGGCGGCGTTCGACTGGATGAGGGAGACGCCCATGCCGTCGCCGTCCACCGCGCAGAGATACGTGGTGTCGCCCGGCGCGGCCGGGGCGCCGAGACGGAGCCTGCGCGCCGGGTCCACCAGCGCCCGGCGCCGCTCGATCTCCTCGGCTGACAGCAGGTCCTTGGCGTCCTCGTGCAGCAGGGCCAGCCGGTCGTGGCCGCTCACCCGGGCGGCCTCGGCCAGCAGGTGCGCCCACAGCGGGTCGTCCGGCGAGGCGGGCAGGTCGAGCCCGTCGGCGATGCCCAGCGCCATGAGCAGCAGGTAGCCCTGGGAGTTGGGCGGCATCGACCAGACGTCGTGGCCGAACGCCCGGACCCGGAGCGGGGTCACCCAGTCGGCGTTGGGCCGGGCGAGGTCGGCCCGGTCGTACTCGCCCGCGCCGAGCTCCAGCAGTCCCTCGCCGAACTCGCCGAGGTAGAAGCCGTCGCGCCCGTCCGCGGCGACGGCGCGCAGCGCCCGGGCCACGCCGGGCCGCCGTACCCGGTCGCCGGCCTCGCGCACGGCGGCGAAGT
>NZ_JBFAIA010000216.1:0-12745 GCF_040654455.1 Nonomuraea sp. NPDC050691 | reverse complement strand
TCCAGAATGGGTACGTGCAGGAGGTTCGGCTCAACCACGCGCCCCAGCGTATGCCGAGACCGAAGGCATCGGCTCGGCCGCCACGGCCGAGGTGGTGGAGCCCGAGGTCGCGGAGGCCGCGGACCCCGCGGAGGAGACGGCGGAACGTGCCGTCCGGGCGGCGCCGGAGACTTGCGCCGCCCGGACGGTACCCCGCATCGGGTGGGGCGCCGCGCCATCCACCGCCGCCGCTCCCGCCGGCCCCGCGGCCGACGCGGGTTCCGCCGCTGTGGAACCCGCCGTCAGCACGGCACCGGCCAAGGACGCGGAGGCGAGCACGCGCGCGAACGCGTGCCGTGAATACCGCGACATCTAACGCTTACCCCCGAAGCGGTCTCAATCATCACATCTCTAACAAGAGTTACGACCCGACCACATTCCCTCACTAGTCGTCAATCTGGATCCGACATGGGGCTCCAGGTGGTGATCATCCCCGTGGACCCGCCACACAGCCGGGGGGCGAGCGCCAAGCCGGACATGACCGCGGGGCCGCCCGCCACGGACGGCCCCGCACATCTCACTGTCGCCGCCCGCCGGGGCGGCCCCGCACGCGTGTCGCGTCAGCGCTCCAGGACCGTGACTCCGAGCGCCTGCGGCAGGTACCGCACCTCGCTGTACATCGAGCGCTTCTTCCCGCCGATCTTGGCCCACCCCATGTGGATGCCGTACGCGGAGGTGCCGTTGAACCAGGGGCCGCCGCTGTCACCGCCCTTGGTGTTCATCTTGTCCATGGCGACCATGTCGCAGACCCGGTCGACGCACACGTTGATCCGGTAGATCTTGGCGCTGCTCTTGTAGCCGCTCGTCCGGCCGTAGTTCGACAGACGCACGCCCTGCACGGCCCAGCGGGTCTCGTCCACGTACCGGGTCTTGCCCTTGTTGTAGTAGAAGGTTTTCGCCGCCGTGTAGCCACCGCGCGAGTACCACGCCATGTCGCCGTGGCCCCCCTCGTGGCGGCTCTTGCGGGTGACGATGGTGTAGTCGTTGGTGTCGTGGTTGTGGTAGCGCAGCTTCGAGTCGTCGCCGCAGTGGGCCGCCGTGGAGATGCCCGTCGTACTGCCCTTCTTGACGGTGAACCCCGTGGTGCAGACCGTCTGGGCGCCCGTCGTGTTCAACAGGCCGCCGCCGCGGATGTACGCCTGGGGCTGGACCTCGACCTGGTCGGCGACCTTGACCTCGACCTTGATGGCGGGGTTGGAGCCGGCGAGCCGGGCGAGCTGGAGCGCGGCGCGGAAGCGCTCCTTGGCCGCCGGGTCGGCGAGCGGCTCCTTCGGCTGCGCCTCGATGGTGACGACGCCGCGCTCGACGTCGTACTCACCGGCGCTCGTGGCGACGTCGGCCCGGGCGAGGATCTCGTAGTGCGTGGTCTTGAGCGTCTGCCGCAGCTCCTCCTCGGAGTACGGCCGGCCGCCGACGACCTTCACGGGGGCGTGCACGGTCCTGGCCAGGTCGGTCACCGTCGCGGGGACCTCCCCCTTGAAGGCGATGGACGCGCTCGAACCGTCCTCGGCGACGACCGCTCCGGCGTAGGTGTCGGGGAAGGAGTCCCGCGCCTGGTTGGCGACCTTGACGAAGTCGTCCTGCCAGCCGTAGCGGGCGACGGCCTGCTCCAGCGTGATGCCCTCCTCGGTGGCGGCCTGCTGGAGGTCCTCCATCTCGGCGGCGTCGGCGTCCGCCACGCTGGCCGCGTCCTCCGCGGTCTCCTCAGGGCCGCTCTCCTCGGGCTCCTCCGGGGTGTCGTCCTGCGCGACGGCCTCGAACTTCGGGGTGTCGCCCTGCGTGGCCGCCCCGGGCTCCGGGGTGTCGCCGTACGCGACGGCGGGGGCTGCGGACATCGCGACGGTGGCCGCGACGGCGACCCCGAGTAACTTCCTGAGCACGTGCCGGTCCTTTCCTCATGCCCCGCATGCGGGACGAACGCGGCAAGATCATCACAGGTGGTGGTTCACAAACGGTTCACCTCACAGCGTCAGCGATCATGACATATCGTCCTTGGTCGTGGCGTTCTTCATCGCGAGATCACCGTCGCCCCGTGAGGCCTGAATGGAGGTCCGGCTCCTGGGCGCGTTGCACGTCCTGACCGCCGACGGGCGTACCGTCGCGGTGACGCGGCGCAAGCACCGCCAGCTCCTCGCTCTGCTGTGCCTGACCCCGGGCCTGGGCGTCTCGGTCGACCGGCTGGTCCACGGGCTCTGGAACGGCAGGGAGCCCCGCTCCGCGCGGGGCAACGTCAAGACCTACGTGTGCGACCTGCGCGTGCTGCTCGCCCCGGAGGGCACGATCGAGGCCGTCCCCCACGGCTACCGCGTCGACGGCGCCGACGTGGACGCCGTGCGGTTCGCGTCCCTGGCCGGCGCGGGCCGGCGCGCCCTGGAGACGGGACGGCACGAGGAGGCGGCCCGCGACCTGGCGCGGGCGCTGGCGCTGTGGACCGGCCCCGCCCTCGACGGCCTCGACGACGGCTCCGACCCGCTCGGCCTGGCCGCCGCCCAGCTCACCGACCGGCGGCTGGCCGCCGTGCACGACCACGTGGACGCGCTGCTGGCGCTGCGGCGCCTGGACGAGGCCGTCACCCACCTGCGGGCGGCGCTCGCCGACGACCCGCTGCGCGAGCGGCTCTGGGCGCAGCTCATGCTGGCCCTGTACCGGGACGGCCGGCGGGCGGAGGCCCTGGACGCGTACCGGAACGCCTGGGAGGTCATCGCGGAGTCGCGGGGACTGGACCCCGGCAGGGAGCTGACGACCCTGCAGAGCAGGATCCTCGGCGACGACCCGTCGCTGGGCTGAGCCGGCTACAGGGCGGCCCGCTGGGGCAGCAGCGCCTCGGCGAGCCGCCGCCACTGCGGCATGGCCGTCCGTCCCGGCTCGACGCCGGGGCCGACCATGTCGGCGATCACGACGATTCGCGGAATCTCGATCCGTCGTCGGGGTCGCCGGCGGGCCGCGGGTCGAGGGATTCGATGGTGGCGCGCAGCCACGCCAGCTCGGCCCGGCTGGTGGCCCGGGCGATGCTCAGCAGCCCCTGACGGAAGGGGTCGCCGAACTCCTCCGCCCTCATCGGCCGGTCGCCGTCGTAGAAGAAGCTCGCCGGCTGTTCCAGGAACGCGAGCCGCCGGCGCAGCACGCCGGCCTGGGCGGCGGGGTCGTCCAGGTGACGCAGGAAGGCCAGCAGCGTGAACCAGCGGTTCTCGTCGCTGAGGTCGAGCGGGTCAGGATCACGCAACCGCCGCTCCAGCTCCCGCACCCCCGCCTCGGTCAGGTAGAGGACGCGGCGCGGCGCCGCGGCGGCCCCGGGCTCGTCCTTGCGCGTGATCCACCCGGCGCCGGCCATGCGCTTGATGGCCGGGTAGAGCGTGCCGTCCGCGACGGGGCGGACGTGGCCCGTCAGCGCGGCCACCTTCGTGCGCAGGTCGTAACCGTGCGACGGCCGGTCCCTGAGGAACCCGAGTATCGCCAGCTCCAGCATGTGTATTATCCTACATCGCCACCGACATATATCGGCTCCGATGTATCCCTGAGCAGGAGGTCACCCATGCGTGACGCGATCGTCCACCCGAGCGGCGCCCGGCTGCGCTGGGTCGAGCTGCCCGGCACGGACCCGGCCGTGGTGTACGTCCACGGCCTGGGAGCCGCCTCGGCCCCCTACTACGCGGCCGCGGCCGCCCATCCGCTGCTGACCGGCCGCCGCTCCCTGCTCGTGGACCTGCTCGGCTTCGGCATCAGCGACCGGCCGGACGACTTCTCCTACACCCTGGAGGCGCACGCCGACGCGCTGGCCGCGGCCCTGCGTGAGGCCGGGGTGGAGGGGGCATCCCTGGTCGCCCACAGCATGGGCGGCGCGGTGGCCATCGCCCTGGCCGCGCGCCATCCCTGCCTGGCCGGGCGCCTCATCCTCGTCGACGCCAACCTCGACCCGTACGATCCCTCGTTGGTCCTGCCGGGCGGCAGCGGCATCGCGAGCCACACGGAGGACGACTTCGTCCGCGACGGCTGGAAGGAGGTCCGCGAGCGGGTGGGCCCCCACTGGTGGTCGACCATGCGGCTGGCGGACCTCCGCGGGCTGCACCGCACGGCGACGGGCCTGGCGAAGGGCAAACCCGGCCATGCGGGAGCTGCTCGTGTCGATGACGATCCCGCGCGGCTACCTGTACCCGGAGGGCGGGCCCCCCGTGGCGGCCGATGACCTCGCCGCCGCCGGCGTCCGGCTCGTGGAGGTCCCGGACGCGGGCCACAACATCATGCTCGACAACCCGGAGGGCTTCGCCCGGGCCGTCGCCGCGCTGCTGCCCTGACCTCCCCGCGGGTGACGGCGCGCTCAGATGCCAGAGGCGAGGGAGGCGATGAGGATGTCCGCCCGGGCGAGGACCTCCGTGAGGGCCGTGCCGGGGTCGCCGGAACGGGCCACGACCATGGCGCCCTCGCACAGCGCGCCGAAGACGAGGTGCGCCCGCACCGTCACGTCGCCGGGCTCGATCCGGCCGGCGTCCGCCGCGGCGGCCAGCCCCTCGCGCAGCAGCCGCAGCGTGTGCCCGTACTCGATCCGCCGCACCTCGTCCCAGCCCAGTACGGCCGGCCCGTCCAGCAGCACGATCCGCCGGGTCTCCGGCTCGGCGCAGGCGAGCAGGAACGCGCGAGCGCCGCGCCGCACCGCCTCCAGCGGGTCCGCGTCCTGCCCCCCGGTCGTGGGGGCGGCGCCGGGGCGGATGGCGGCTTCGGCGATCAGGCTGGTCAGGCGCTCCTGCTGGCGGACGAAGACGGCGCGGAACAGGTCGGCCTTGCCGGAGAAGTGGTGATACACAGCGCCCTTGGTCAGGCCCCCCGCCCGCGCCACGTCGTCGATCGAGGTGGCGGCGTACCCGTCGCGCCCGAACAGCAGCCGCGCCGCCTCCACCAGCTCCCCGGTCGTGGCCCGCGTCCGCTCGGCCTGCGTGCGCCTCCCCACCCCGCCTCCTCCCCTTCCGGTCTCCCGCATGCAACCACAGGCACCGCGTGGAGAACACGTCGAGACGGGCCGAGCGACCGGCCGGCGTTCGCCCGTGGACATCCGGGCGAGGAAGGGGGAAGCGAAGAAGTCGTGAATCCGGCGGCGCGGGGTGTCGATCCGGCGGTGTCCCGTTCGTGTGGAGGATGAGAGGACGGCGAGAACGCCGCCCAGGACACCGAGGAGAGCACCGATGCGGCAGCAGTACCTGCTCAACCTGTACCAGCCCGACGGGGACCCGCCCCCGCCCGAGGTGCTGGGCCCCATCATGCGGGACCTGGCGGCCGTCGACCAGGAGATGCGGGAGGCGGGCGCGTGGGTGTTCAACGGGGCCCTGCACCCCGCGAGCAGCTCCACCGTGCTTCAGGTGCGCGACGGCGACACGCTCATGACCGACGGCCCGTTCACCGAGGGCAAGGAGCACGTCGGCGGGCTGGTCATCGTCCAGGCCGACGACCTGGACGGCGCGCTGGAGTGGGCGCGCAAGATCTCGGCCGCCAGCGGCCTGCCGATCGAGGTCCGGCCGTTCAGGGAACTGCCCTGACCCGCCGCATGCCGCCCGCGTCCGGCCCCTCCGCGCAGGAGGAGCCGGACCCGCGGCCCCCCTCCCCCGGTCAGGACCCTCACGAACCGCAGGACCCTCGGGACCTCGGCCCCGCGCCCGGCGGCCCGGATCACCGGGAGGCGGACGTCGAAGGGGTGGACGTCGAAGGGGTGTTCCGGCGGGAGTACGGCCGAGGGCACGCCCCCGAGCCCGGGCGGCTGGATCATCATGACCGCCCGCAACCGGGCGATCGACCGCCTGCGCCGCGAGTCGTCCCGGGCCGGCCGGCACGCCGCCGCGGCCCTGCTGCACGCCTGGGACGACCCCGGCTCCCCCGCCGAGGAGGGCCCCGTGCACGACGACCGGCTCCGGCTGATCTTCACCTGCTGCCATCCCGCCCTGGCCGTGAACGCCCAGGTCGCCCTCACGCTGCGGCTGCTGGGCGGCCTCGGCACCGCCGAGATCGCCCGCGCGTTCCTGGTGAGCGAGCAGGCCATGGCGCAGCGGCTGGTACGGGCCAAGGCCAAGATCCGGGACGCGCGCATCCCGTACCGCGTGCCGCGCGAGGCCGACCTGCCCGACCGGCTCCGCTCCGTGCTCGCCGTCATCTACCTGATCTTCACCGAGGGCCACACCGCGGCCTTCGGGGACCGGCTCGTCCGCGACGACCTGTGCGCGGAGGCGGTGCGGCTGGGCCGGCTGCTGGCCGGGCTGATGCCGGACGAGCCCGAGGCGCTCGGGCTGCTCGCGCTGATGCTGCTGGTGGACGCGCGCCGGGCCGCGCGGACCACGCCCGGCGGCGACCTCGTGCCGCTGCCGGAGCAGGACCGCTCGCTCTGGGACCGGGAGCTGATCGCCGAGGGGCACGCGCTGGTCCGCCGCTGCCTGCGCCGCGGCCGGCCGGGGCCGTACCAGATCCAGGCGGCGATCAACGCGGCGCACGGCGACGCCCGCACGGCGGCGGACACCGACTGGGAGCAGATCGTGCAGCTGTACGACCAGCTCATGGTGGTCGCGCCGTCGCCGGTCGTGGCCCTGAACCGGGCCGTGGCGGTGGCCGAGGTCGAGGGCCCGCGGGCCGCCCTCGCCCTGGTCGACGGTCTGGACCTGGCCACCTCTTCCACGCGATCCGCGCGGACCTGCTCAGGCGCCTGGGCCGGGACGCGGAGGCGGCGGAGGCGTACGAGGCGGCCATCGCCCGCACCGCCAACGCCGCCGAGCAGGACTTCCTGCGCCGCGCCCGGCGGGACACCCAGCGGTAGCCGCCGCGCGTGTACCGGCCGGGTGGTCCACGGCTCGGGCTTCCCGTTCATCGATCTTCGGATGTCGCTCGGGCGGGTAATCTTCAGTGACCTCGCCGAGGACGACAGGGCCTCGGTGCTCGGTGGGCCATGAGCCGCCTGCTCGATGGCGATCCGGACTGGAGTGATCAAGATCATGGATCGGTTGCGGTCCCAGGCGCGTTCCCGGGTGGCGATCGGCGTGGTGGGCTCCCATGACCTGGTCGAGCAGATCATGACCACGGCCGCCGGCATGCCGGGCGCCGCCGGCTGGCGGCTGGTCGGCGCACCGCACACGGAGGAGCAGGAGACCTTCGAGAAGTTCAGCAAGATCGCTGACAACGTCGACGTCGCCCTGTTCACCGGCCCGCTGCAGTACGACCTGGCCCGCCAGGCGGGCGAGCTGCCCGTCCCTGCGACGTACGTGCCGATGAGCGGCGCCGGCCTGTACGCGAGCCTGCTGCGCGGCGTGCTCACCCTCGGCATCGACCCGGCGCGGGTCAGCATCGACTCGCTGCCGGCCTCGGACGTGGAGGAGGCCTACCGCGAGATCGGCCTCAGCACGAGCGGCGTCCACCTGTCCGAGTACGACCAGCCGGAGTCCGCGCGCGGGTTCGTGGCCTTCCACGAGCGGCTCCACGGCCAGGGCGCGACGACGGCCGCGCTCACCACGGTCAGGAGCGTGGCCGAGAAGCTGGCCGCGGCCCGCGTGCCCGTGCTGCGGATGCTGCCGACGCTCAGCACGCTGCGGCTCGCGCTCGACACCGCGGCCCTGCTCGGCACGGGCAGCAGGCTGGAGGAGTCGCGCATCGCCATCGTCGTGGTGGAGCTGGCCGCCTCGGCCCGCCCGTCCTACTCGGGGCCGGGCAACTACTGGCAGCAGGAGCTGAAGCTCTCCCTGCACCAGGCCCTGCTGGCGGACGCCCGGCTCATGGGCGCCACCGTCATGGCCCGCGACGAGAACAGCTACGTCGTCACGGCCACGGTGGGGGCGCTGGCGCAGGCCACCGACGACTTCCGCGCCGCCCCCTTCATGGACCGCATCCGCGCCGACCTGGGCGTGGCCGTGGAGGTCGGCATCGGCCTCGGCATCACCGCCCGCGACGCCGACGCCAACGCCCTGGTGGCCGTGGAGAAGGCGCGCGCCGCCGGGGCCGCCGCCGCGTACCTGGTCAGCGGGGACGGCACGGTCCTGTCGCTGCCGGCCCGCCAGCGGCAACGGGTCCAGGAACCCGTGGCGGCCACCAAGGCGGCCAAGCTCCTCGAACGCCTCATCGCGGGGCTGGGCGACGGGCGCGAGGCGATGGTCGTCGACGCCGAGGTGGTGGCCGACGTGCTGTCCATCGCCCCCCGGAGTGCCCGCCGGGTCCTGCAGAGCCTGGCGGAGGAAGGGCTGGCGTGGCCGTTGCCGCCCGTCAGGGGCACGGCGGCGGGCCGGCCCCGCCAGCCGTACCGCCTCGTGCGTTCCTAGGCCCGTACCGCCTCGTGCGGGCCCCCGCGGCCACGTGACGGCGCACGACGTCGGCCACCAGCGCGCCGTTGTCCACGCCTTCACCGGCGCGCTCAGATCGCTGCCGCTCGGCTGAACACGCTCCGGTGCACCTGGTGCACTGGTCAGACCAGTCGGTAGGGTTTCCCCATGACGGGATACGACGCGTTGTTCCGCCTGGACGGGCGGCGGGCTGTGGTGATCGGGGCCGGGAGCGGCATCGGGCGGGAGGCGGCGCTGGCCCTGGCCGCGCACGGCGCCGAGGTGGTGTGCGCGGACCGCGACCTGCCGGCCGCCGAGGAGACCGCCGCGCGGGCCGGCGGCCGGGCCCGGCTGCTCGACGTGCTCGACGCGGACGCGGTCCGGGAGGCCGGGGCCGGGGAACCCGCGGACGTACTGGTGTTCACCGCCGCCACCAACGTCCGCAAGCGGCTGCTGGACTACACCGGCGAGGAGTTCGGCCGGGTCGTGGACCTCAACCTGCGGGCCTCGTTCGACGTGGTGCGCGCCTTCGGGGCGGGGATGGTGGAGCGGCGGCGCGGTTCGATCATCGGCTTCGCGTCGATCCGGGCGTCGGTGACGGAGCCGGGACAGAGCGTGTACTCGGCCACGAAGGCGGGCCTGGTGCAGCTCCTGCGCACCGCCGCCGCCGAGTTCGGCCCGTACGGGGTGCGGGTCAACGCCATCGCGCCCGGGGTGGTGGAGACGCCGCTGACGCGGCAGATCAAGGACGACCCCGCCTGGTACGACGCGTACGCGGCCAAGAGCGCGCTCGGCCGGTGGGCCCGGGCCGAGGAGATGGCCGGGGCGGTGGTGTACCTGGCGAGCGACGCGGCGAGCTTCGTCACCGGGTCCGTGCTGTACGTGGACGGCGGCTGGACGGCCGTGGACGGCCGCTTCGACCCGCCCAACTGACCGAACCGGCCGGTCGTCCGGGGCGCGGTCGCGCGGGGCGGGTCGCGGCGGGGCCGTTCAGGCTGTTAACGTTCACACACCAGGCGGCGGAGAGGGGAAGGCACCATGGAGCAGCGAGTTCTTGGCCGGACCGGCCGCCACGTGGGCGTCGTCGGGCTGGGCGCCTGGCAGCTCGGCGCCGACTGGGGCGACGTCCCCGAGGACGACGCCCTGGCCACGCTGACCGCCGCGGCCGACGCCGGGGTGACGTTCGTCGACACCGCCGACGTCTACGGCGACGGGGTGAGCGAGCGCCTCGTCGGCCGCTTCCTGAAGACGCGGCCCGCCGGCGAGGTCACGGTGGCCACCAAGATGGGCCGCCGCGTCCCCCAGGAGCCGGCCGCCTACACGCTGGACAACTTCCGCGCCTGGACCGACCGCTCCCGCGCCAACCTCGGCGTGGACGTGCTCGACCTGGTGCAGCTCCACTGCCCGCCGACCCCGGTCTACTCCTCCGACGAGGTGTTCGACGCGCTCGACACGCTGGTCGCCGAGGAGCGGATCGCGGCGTACGGGGTGAGCGTGGAGACCCGGGAGGAGGCGCTGCGGGCCATCGCCCGGCCCGGCGTGGCGACCGTGCAGATCATCCTCAACATGCTGCGGCTCGGCCCGCTGGAGGCGGTGCTGCCGGCGGCCCGCGCGGCCGGGGTGGGCATCATCGCGCGGGTGCCGCTGGCCAGCGGCCTGCTGTCCGGCAAGTACGACGAGCACACGACGTTCGCCGCGGACGACCACCGGTCGTACAACCGCCGGGGTGAGGCGTTCGACGTCGGGGAGACCTTCTCCGGCGTGGACTTCGCGACCGGGCTGGAGGCGGTGCGGCGGCTCGCGCCGCTGGTGCCGGAGGGGGCGACGACGGCGCAGTTCGCGCTGCGCTGGATCGCCGACCAGCCGGGGGTGAGCGTGGTGATCCCGGGCGCCCGCAACCCGGCCCAGGCCCGCGCCAACGCGGCGGCGGCCGGGCTGGCCCCGCTGCCGCCGGAGACGCTGCGCGCCGTGCGGGACGTGTACGACGACCTCATCGCCCCGCAGGTGGCCGGCCGCTGGTGACCCGGGCCGCCGCCCGCGCACCGAGCGACGAGGAGTGAGATGGACACGGGTTTCGCGACGGGTGAGGATCGGTGGCGGGCCCGGCTCGGCACGCTCCGGCAGATCGTCCGGCAGGAGCTGGTGACCCGGCAGCTCACGGCCCACCTCCCGGAGGGGGCGCCGCTGCGCGTCCTGGACGCGGGATGCGGGCAGGGGACGCAGACGTTGCGCCTCGCCCGGCGCGGCCACGAGGTGACGGGGCTGGACTCCTCCCCCGCGCTCCTGGCCGACCTCGGCCACGCCCTGGCGGGCGAGCCGGATGAAGTGCGGGGCCGGGTGCGGCCGGTCCAGGGCGACGTGCGGGACCTCGGGGCGTTGTTCGAGCCGGGGGGCTTCGACGTGGTGCTGTGCCATGGCGTCCTGATGTACTTCGCCGACCCCGAACCGCTGCTGGACGACCTCGCCCGGCTCCCGGGGCCCGGGGGCGTTCTGTCGCTGCTGGTCCGCAACGGTGACGGGCTGGCGATGCGGCCGGGGCTGACGGGCGACTGGGCGGCGGCGTGGCGGGCGTTCGAGGAGCCGTCGTACGGCAACCGCATCGGCGTGACGGCGCGCGCGGACCGCCTCGACGTCCTGACCGCCTCGCTCGCCCGGCGGCGGCTCGACGTGGACGCCTGGTACGGGGTGCGGGTCTTCACCGACGCCGCCCCGGACGACGCCGAGGTCCCCGGGGAGGCGGAGCTGGCCGCTCTTCTCGCGTGTGAGGAACGGGCGGGCGCCACGGACCCGTACCGCCGCGTGGCCGCCCTGGCCCACGTGGTGGCGAGACGGACGTGACGGCGCGCGTTCACACTGGGGGGACGAGGGCGAAGTAGCGTTCCAGGATCTCCTGGTCACCGCGAACCTCCAGCCGATCCGCCGGGACCCGTCGCCACAGGTGGAGCATGAGATCCGACGCCGTCCCCGCCAGCTCCACGTCGGCCGGTCCCGCACCGATGGACTCCCTCGCCACGGGGTCGTCGCCCGTCGGGCTCGTGCTGAGGCGGAGGCCCTCGGCGTCGAAACAGACCGTCCACACGGCGGGGCCGTCGGTCTGCCGGAAGCGGTACCGCTCCCCGGTCCCCGGCGGCGCCTGCGTCCAGGCGCGCCGCGCCGGCGCCATGACCTGGAAGGTGTGGGTCACGGCGTCGGCGGCCAGCTCGGCGTCCACGGGCCCGGCCGCGCCGAGCGCGTTCTCGGCGTCCCATCGGTGCACGGCCGCCTCGATGGCCTGCATCCGCGTCCAGAACCCGACGGTCTGCTCCTCCGACCAGGTCCACACGGGCGTGCCGGGGTCGTTCGTCCTGAACTGCTCCTCCAGCAGCGCGGCCCCTTCGGCGAACCAGTCGTCCAGCCCGCGCGGGATCGGCCCGCGGTTGGGGGCGTTCTCGGGCCGCGGCCAGCCCGTGATGTCGGCGGGCAACCGGAGGAAGGACAGATCGCCGGCGTCGGGGAAGGCAGCCGGTCTGCCTTCGATGACGGTGATCAGCCCTCGGTGCACCCCGCCCGGGTGGACGACCAGGTCCGCCACGGACCAGCCGGGGCACGACGGCACGAGGGGCGCCTCCTTGAGGGCGGCCGCCCGGAGCGTGGCGTCCCGGAAGGCCGTGATCTCGCGATGGAAGTGGGCAACATGATCCATGACCCCACTGTCACACCGGTCGCCTCGTCCGGGAACCCGCCCTGCCGGTGATTCGCGGGCGTGTGAGGGGCCGCTCAGGGGACGCCCGCCCTCCTGACTGACCAAGCACGGCACACGCCGGCGAGGGCGTCCCCGTCCCTGACGGAGTGCTCTCCGGCGAGGGCGGCCCCGCCTCAGAGGGGGTCACGTTCGAACAGGCTCTCCAGGTCGTGGCGGGAGGCGATGCCCAGCTTCCGGAACGCGTTGTACAGGTGGTTTCCGACCGTCCGCGGGCTGAGGAAGAGCTGGGAGGCGATGTCGCGGTTGCTGACGCCGTGGGAGGCCAGCCGGGCGACCTGGCGTTCCTGGGCGGTGAGCAGACTGTGCGGCGGGCGGCTCGCCGGAGAGGCGGCGGGGTCGCCGGTGGCGCGCAGCTCCGCCCTGGCCTGCCGCGCCCAGGGCGCCGCGCCGAGCTGCTCGAACCGGTCGAGGGCGGCGCGCAGGAGCGTGCGGGCCGCGCGCCGCCGCCGGGTCCGGCGCAGCCACTGGCCGTAGACCAGCTCGGTGCGGGCCTGCTCGTACGGGTGCGGGTGGAGCCGGTGGCTGCGCAGGGCGGCCTCCAAGGGCTCCTCGCGGTCCTGACCGGGCGGCAGCAGGAGAGCCCGGCAGCGATGGGCGACTGCCAGGGGCGTCGGCCGGCCGGTCTCGGCCGCCCAGGCGTCGAACCGGTGGAACGCGGCGACGACCTCCTCCGTCCTGCCGCATCGGG
>NZ_JBFAIA010000215.1:0-12780 GCF_040654455.1 Nonomuraea sp. NPDC050691 | reverse complement strand
GTCATGGGATCACTCCGTTCTGCTCGTAACCCTCTGGTCGTGCACCTGGACGTCGGTGAGCATGCCGAGCGCGCGCCGGAGACGTCGGGGGAGACCTGGAGCAGCCCGCCCGCGGAGGCCGCCGCGGCGCCGAGGTCGTCGCGGGTCAGCCACCTGTGCGGCCCCGCGCCCGCACTCCGGGGTGCGCCGGGGGTGGCCGTCATGACGCCACCTCGGCCATGAACCGCCGCATGGACGCGCACACGTGGTCGTGGGCGAGGCCGCCGACCTGGCACTGGAGGATGAGGTCCGTGGCGCCCGCCTCGGCGATGCGGGCCAGCGCCTTGCGCGACCCCTCCACGTCGTCCACCACGACCATCAGGTGCTCCCGTAACGTGGCCATCGCCTCCTCCGGGGGCATCCCGGCGGCGAGCTGGCCGAGCACCCGGTGGGTGGCGTGACGCGCGTCGTAGTAGTCGGGCGGGGTGACCAGGTTGACCTGGCGGCGGATGTACCACAGGACGGCGTCGGCGGCCGTGGCGGCGGCCTCGTCCCGGGTGGGGCCCACGAACCAGGGGATCATCAGGGCCACCCGCCGCGTCGCCGGGTCGAAGCCCGCCTCCTCCAGCGCCTCGCGGTAGCGCGCGATGTCGGCCGCCACGTCGTCGATGCCCTTGAGCATGGTCATGCCGAGCAGGTTGTAGCCGTGCCGGGCCGCGGCGAGGTAGCCCTCCAGCGACGTGGAGGCCACCCAGACAGGAGGGTGCGGCCGCTGCGCGGGACGCGGGTAGACGGCCACGTCGGGGATCTCGAAGAACTCGTTGGAGCGGCTGACCGGCTCGCCGTCGGCCCGCCAGATGGCCAGCGTCGCCTCCAGGCAGTCCTCCCAGATCTGGCGGGACTTCTCGAACGGCCGCTGGAACGCCTGGTACTCCAGAGGGGAGGCGCCGCGGCCGGTGCCGAACTCCACCCGCCCGCCGCTGATCACGTCCAGCGTGGCGACCCGTTCGGCCGTGCGGATGGGCGACTGGAACGGCAGCAGCACGACGCCGAGCCCGAGGTGGATGCGCTCGGTGCGCTGCGAGGCGGCGGCGAGCACGAGGTCGGGGGCGGAGGAGTGGGAGAAGCCGCGGGTGAAGTGGTGCTCCACGAACCACGCGGTGTCGAAGCCCAGCCGGTCGCCCAGCACGACCTGCTCGATCACGTTCTGGAACGCCTGCTGCTCGACCTCGCGGGAGCGCCCGCGGACCTCCAGCTCATACCCCAGGCTGATCCGTAGGGACGTCATCGCGCCTCCGGCGAAAGTAGTAAACCAAGCGCTCGCTTGGTAGAGACTATCAGCGGGAAACCCTTGCGGGAAGGGCGCCGTCGCGATCAAAGTGGATGCTCGTGAGGCGAAAGCACGCGCTGCGGCGGACCAAGGACGAGGACGACCTCACCTCCGCCGGTGCGCGCCGCCACGAGGCCCTGGGGCGGGTCATGGCGGCCCTCGCGACGGAGGCGGACTTCATCGAGTCCTGCCGCGACCTCACCTGGTGGCGCGGCTCCGACGAGAGCTGGCACCTCGAATGGCGCGACGGGCCGTTCGCCTCCGAGGCGGCCGCCATGCTCGCCGCGCGACTGGTCGTGCCGGGCGCCGTCACCGCCGCCGGCCCGGGCGGCGAGGCGTCCGCCGTGCTCGACGTCATGGGCGTCCGTTTCGAGCTGCACGCCATCGACCCCATGGGCACCGACCGCGTACGCGCCAGGCCCGGCTTCTGGCGGCTGGCCGAGGCGCTCGACACCACGCGCCGGACCAACGCCCGCCACCCCTGGGAGGAGCTCCTCGGCGGCTGAGCGGCCTGCCCCCGACGAGCGGTAGCGCCGCCCGGCGGCGCTATCCGAGCACGCGGGCGGCCAGGCGCGCGCGGTGCGCCTGCGGGGGGCCGAACAACTGCGCGTCCGAGGTGGCCCGCTTGAAGTAGCGGTGCGCCGGGTGCTCCCAGGTGACGCCGATGCCGCCGTGGATCTGGATGTTCTCACCGGCGGCCGTCAGGTACGCCTCCGAGCAGTACGAGCCGGCGATCGCGGCCGCCTCCTCCAGGTCCTCCGCCTCGGCGCCGGCCGCCCCGAGGGCCGCCGACCGGGCCGACTCCACGAGCAGCAGCAGGTCGGCGAGCTTGTGCTTGACCGCCTGGAAGGAGCCGATCGGCCGGCCGAACTGGTGGCGCGCCCCGGCGTGGGCCGTGGCCATCTCCAGGCAGGCCGCCGCCCCGCCCGTCTGCTCGGCCGCCAGGGCCGCGACGCCGAGGTCGCGGACCCGGGTCCAGCCCGAGCCGTCGCCCGCCGGCCGTACCGGGACGCGTTCGAAGGTCAGCTCCTCCAGCGGCCGGCTCTCGTCCATGGTCCGGTGCGGCACGCGCCGCGTCGGCTCCGCCTCCACGAGCCGTCCGCCCGCGTACGCGAGCACCAGATCGCCCGCCGGCGCGTACGGCACGACGCCCGACAGCAGCCCGTTCTCCAGGACCAGGTCACCGTCGCCCGGCAGCGCCACGGTCGCGCTCCGCCCGCCGCCCGCCAGGACGGGCAGCAGCCGGGCCATCGCCTCCGCGTCGCCGCCGGCCTTGACCGCCTCGACGGCGAGCACCGCCGTCTGCAGGAACGGATGCGGCGACAGCGTTCTCCCGAGCTCCTCGGCCACGGCCGCGACCTCGGCCGGCCCGCACCCGGCTCCGCCGTGCTCCTCCGGGACGGCGAGCCCCGCGACGCCCAGTTCCCCGGCGAACATCCCCCAGGAGGCGCCGGGCCGGTCGGTCAGATAGGAGCGGACCACGTCGCGGAGCTCGTCGGTGACCGTCACGTCCCGGAGCCTACCAAGCGATTGCTTGACTTGTCCCGGCCTGGGAAGCTTTGCGCTTTTTGTGCATCCGCATGACCCGACGGAGGTCATCCCTCCCGAAGGTCCCGGGGAGGTATGACCGGGGATGAACATGAAGAAACCGGCGATCGAGTACGCCGAGTTCGCCGAGTACGACCGGCGGCAACGCGGCATCGAGCGGCATGTGCTGGCGGCCTTCATCGGGGGACTGGTCGTCGGCCTCGTCGGCATGTTCGTGTCCGGAAGCGGTCCCGCCTGGTGCGGGCGCCTCTACGACCCCTACGCCTACCTGGCCCTGGCCATCGCGCTGGGCGTGACCGCGCAGGGATTCGGCTGGGCGGCGCTCAGCACGTTCCTCGCCGCCGTGTCCACACTGGTCGCGGCCATGGGGGCGAGCGCCGTCCACGGCCGCGACTTCACCTTCGACGTCGTCGGCGGCAGCCTGGCGGGGCTCAACTGGATCCTGTTCATGCTGGTCGGCCTCGGCCTGCTCGGCTACGTGGCCCGAAGGAGGGACCACTGGGGCGACCTCGCGGCGGGCGCCATCGGCGCGGCGCTGCTCGCCGACGTGATAGACCGCTCCACGCCCGGCTTCATCGCCACCGAGGAGGCGTTCTGGCCGGTCACCGCCATCGTGGTGGGCGGCCTGTCCATCGCGCTGGTGGTCACGCTGCGCCGGACCCTCGCCGGACGGCTGCGCGCGCTCGCGGTCTCGGCGGTCCTCTCGGGCCTGGTGGCCCTCGCCCTCGCGAACACGTTCTGGGGCCAGTTCTGGATCGGCCTCTGAAAAGCACGGACGAGCCGATTAAGCTGAGCGGCCCCCTCCCCCGAGTCGATAGCCTGTAATCCTCCACATCCGGCCGAGCAAGGAGTACCCGTGTCGCTGCGCATGTCGTCGTTGTTTCTTCGCACCCTGCGGGACGACCCGGCAGACGCGGAAGTGCCGAGCCACAAGCTCCTCGTCCGCGCCGGCTACGTCCGCCGCGTGGCGCCCGGCATCTACTCGTGGCTGCCCCTCGGCAAGCTGGTCCTGGAGAACGTCGCCCGGATCGTCCGCGAGGAGATGAACCGGATGGGCGGCCAGGAGGTCCTGTTCCCCGCGCTGCTGCCCCGCGAGTACTACGAGTCCACCGGCCGCTGGACCGAGTACGGCGACCTGCTGTTCCGGCTGCAGGACCGCAAGGGCGCCGACTACCTCCTCGGCCCCACCCACGAGGAGCTCTTCACCGACATGGTGAAGAGTGAGTACAGCTCCTACAAGGACTACCCGGTCACGCTGTACCAGATCCAGACCAAGTACCGCGACGAGGCCCGCCCCCGCGCCGGCATCCTGCGCGGCCGCGAGTTCCTCATGAAGGACTCCTACTCCTTCGACCTGGACGACGACGGCCTCAAGCACTCCTACGAGCAGCACCGCGAGACCTACATCCGGACCTTCGACCGGCTCGGCATCACCTACAAGATCGTGTTCGCCACGTCGGGCGCGATGGGCGGCTCGGCCTCCGAGGAGTTCCTGGCCCCCACCCCCACGGGCGAGGACACCTTCGTCGCCTGCCACTCCTGCGGCTACGCCGCCAACGCCGAGGCCGTCACCACCACGGCGCCCGCGGCCCGCCCGGTCCAGGACAACGAGCCGCTGCAGGTCCTCGACACCCCCGACACCCCGACCATCGAGACCCTGGTCAACTACGTCAACGAGCACCACGGCCTGTCCATCACGGCCGCCGACACGCTCAAGAACGTCGTCGTCAAGGTGACCACCCCCGGCTCCGACAAGGTCGAGACCCTCGTCATCGGCGTGCCCGGCGACCGCGAGGTCGACTTCAAGCGCCTGGAGGCGTCGCTCGCCCCCGGCGAGCCGGCGATCTTCGAGGCCGAGGACTTCGCCAAGCACCCCGGCCTCGTCCGCGGCTACATCGGCCCGCAGGTCCTGCGCGAACTCGGCATCCGCTACCTCGTCGACCCGCGCGTCGCCACCGGCACGCCCTGGGTGACCGGCGCCAACGAGCCCGGCCGGCACGCCGCCCACGTCGTGGCAGGCCGCGACTTCGTCCCCGACGGCACCATCGAGGCCGCCGAGGTGCGCGCCGGCGACGCCTGCCCCCGGTGCGGCTCGGCGCTGTCCATCGACCGCGGCATCGAGATCGGCCACATCTTCCAGCTCGGCCGCAAGTACGCCGACGCCGCCGGGCTCGACGCGCTCGGCCCCGACGGCAAGCCCATCCGCGTCACCATGGGCTCCTACGGCATCGGCGTCTCCCGCGCGGTCGCCGTGCTGGCCGAGCAGCTCCACGACGGGCTCGGCCTGGTGTGGCCGCGCGAGGTCGCGCCCGCCGACGTGCACATCGTCGGCACCGGCAAGGAGAACCAGATCGAGGCCGCCCTGGAGCTGGCCGCCGAGCTGGAGGCCCGCGGCCTGCGCGTCCTCGTCGACGACCGGGCCGGGGTGTCGCCCGGCGTCAAGTTCAAGGACGCGGAGCTGCTGGGCATGCCGACCATCGTCGTGGTGGGCCGTGGCCTCACCCAGGGCGTGGTGGAGCTGCGCGACCGCGTCTCGGGCGAGAAGGCGGAGATCCCGCTCGCCGAGGCCGCCGACCGCATCACGGCCGCCTGCCGCGCCTGACACACCACCGCACCGGCCCGTCACCCGGGCCGTTGTGGCCACTCACGGGGCCTGTGCGGGCCGCTCGGCCCTCCGCGGGCCTGTGTGGGCCGCTCGGCCCTTCGCCGGGACCCGTGTAGGCCGGCCCTTCGCGGGGTCTGTGTGGCATCCGGTCCTTCGGAGGGCCGTACCGGCGGGGCCGTACGCCACCGTGCGTCCCTCCGGACAACGAGGCCGCACCGGTGAGCCACGAAGCCCCTCGGCTCGCCATACGGCCCGATCACGGGCTCTCTGACACTCGTCAGGGACCTGACCACGGCGCCGGAGCCTTCCGCGGCTCCGGCGCCGCCGCGCGTTCTGGGAAGAGGTCGGGCGCGGGGTGACCTCAGGGGCGCGGCCAGGGGCCTCAAGGGGGGGCGGGCGGCCCCAAGGCGTGTGGCGTGAAGCTTTCAAGGCGGTGAGCGGGGCCTCTGGGGTGCGGCGAGAGGACACGGCCACGCCGTTCCCGCCTGGCCCCACGCTCGCGAGCCGGCGGCCCGTCAACCGCCCGTGGGCGTGGACGGTGACGCGGGTGGGGAGGCGGGCGAGGGCGCGGGGGACGGGGTGCCCGGCATGCCGGGGAAGGCCGTCCCGATGGCCGGTCGGAACGCGTACGAGCGTGCCACCGCCTCCTGCATGGCCAGCGCCGCGTACTTGCGCAGCGCCGCGTCGTCGCTGGCGACCAGCTCCAGGTAGGCGGCCGTCATGCCGGTCTCGATCTGCACGGCCAGCCGCACGGCGTCGGCCGGCGTGGACGGGACGAGAGGCAGGGAGTAGGACGGCTCCGCCTCGGCGGGCCGCCCGCCCCGGGCGGTGATGAGCGTGCGCAACTGGTCGCGGCGGGCGCGGTGCGCGTCGAAGGCCCGCGTGGCCTTGGAGCGCAGCGTCCCGCTGGTGCGCGCGCCGATCAGCCCGTACGCGAAGACGGCGGCGTGCTCGGCGGCCAGCGCCTTGCCGAGCCCCTCAGCGTCACCGCTCACGACGACCTCCTCGTCTCGCCGGAACCTCGGCCAGGGCGTCCGACAGGGAATTCCCCCGAGTGTTCACGGCGGTTGGGGCGAGGGCATCCGACCGCGAAGTTTCCCGAGTTTTCACGGCGGACGGGGCGAGGCTCACAGGGACCTCGGCAGGGCCAGGGCGTGGGCCGCCTCGCAGGCGCCGATGCTGGCGACGAGCTGCGCCATCGAGGGCGCGATCCCGGACAGCCGGCGGGCGCGCTGGGCGGCCGCCTTGCGCTCCGTCTCGCGCAGCGACGACAGCGACACCTTGGCCGCCCCCGCCGTGGGAGGCGATGAGGCACCCGGTGACGCGGCGCCCGGTGACGCGGCGCCCGGTGACGCGGCGCCCGGCGACGGTGTGGTGCCGGGCGCGGGGGAGGCCGCGGCCGGGAAGCGGCGGCGCAGCTCCGCAAGGTGCGCCTGGTGCCGGTCGCGGAACGGCGCCAGCTCGTCCGCCCCCTTGCCGATCAGCACGGCGTACAGGCCGATGACGCGTTCCTTGTCGGCGATCAGCTCCCGCGCGAGGACCAGCTCGGGCGGCTCGGCGGGCGGCTGCGCCGGCCCGGTGCCGTCCTGCCCGCCGCTGCACCCCGTGAGCGCCGCCGCGGCCGCTCCGCCCGCCAGCACGGCTCGCCGGGAGAGGGAAGGGCCCACGGGAAGGAACCTCCAGAACGCGGACGTACGCAGCCTCATGGGCCGCGGCTGGACGTGAGGGGCCCGCCGGGCGGGACGGGACCTGAACGGCCCTGCGCGCCGCGGACGGGACGCGAGTAGCCCTCCGGACTACGGACGCACGTAGCATCGTACGGGCTCGCGACCCCGCCCGCCGTCAAGCGGGGCCCACGGTCCGTCCTCGTCGCACCCCTGCCTGGTGCCGGGCGGCGCCCACGGTCCGTCCTCGTCGCGCCCCTGCCCGCCGTCGAGCGACGCCCCACGGCCCGTCGTCGCCGGGGCAGCGCGCCGCCCCTCCGGTCGTCCCTTCCGGGGTCCCCGTGACGGTGCCGCCGCCCCCGGCTCGTACGCTCGGCCGTGCGCGGGGTGCGTCCACGCCGACTGGCGCTCTTTGGACGCCCTCCTACAGATAGGGTGTCAACTGTCGTCGCTGGCTGAGCGGCCAGGCGGCGGAGAGCCAGAGGCGAGGTCCGCCCGGCTGAGACATGACAATAGGGGAGGTCGATATGGGCAGCGCGTCACCCCGCGACCACCTGATGAAGCTCCTTGAGCCCGTCGTCAGCGCGGAGGGCCTCGACCTGGAGGACGTCACGGTCACACAGGCGGGCAGGCGCCGCCTGTTGCGCGTGATCGTCGACCGCGACGGAGGGGTGAGCCTCGACGACATCGCCGACGTGAGCCAGGCCGTCTCCGCGGCTCTGGACGACACCGACGTGATGGGGCAGTCGGCCTACACGCTGGAGGTCTCCTCGCCGGGCGTGGACCGCCCGCTGACCGAGCCGCGCCACTGGAGGCGCGCCGCGAAACGGCTGGTGAAGGCGGAGCTGCGTGACGGGACCGTGGTGGAGGGCAGAGTGCGCTCCGCCGACGACAGCGCCGTCGACCTCGTGGTCGACGGCGACGTCCGCCGGCTCGACTATCAGGACCTGGCCCGCGGACGGGTGCAGGTGGAGTTCCGCCGGTTCGACGACGACGACGCGGACGACGCGTACGCGGACGTCGACGATGACGGCGACGAGGGCTAAGGGGGGAGCCTCGTGGACATCGACATGAGCGTCCTGCGCAGCCTGGAGAGGGAGAAGGACATCTCCTTCGACCTGGTCGTCAAGGCCATCGAGGACGCGCTGCTGATCGCCTACTTCCGCACGGAGGGCGCGGCGCCCAAGGCGCGCGCCGAGCTCGACCGCACGAGCGGGCACGTCACGATCTGGGCGGCCGAGCTCGACGAGGACGGCGAGGTCGTCCGCGAGTTCGACGACACTCCGGGCAACTTCAGCCGGATCGCGGCGACGACGGCCAAGCAGGTCATCCTGCAGCAGCTGCGCGACGCCGAGGACGAGATCAACTTCGGCGAGTTCGCCAGCCGCGAGGGCGAGCTGGTCTCGGGTGTGATCCAGCAGGGCAAGGACCCGCGCGTGGTGCTGGTCGACCTCGGCAAGATCGAGGCCGTGCTGCCGCACAACGAGCAGGTGCCCGGCGAGGACTACGTGCACGGCGAGCGCATCCGCGCCTACGTGGTGCAGGTGAAGAAGGGCCACAAGGGCCCCTCGGTCACGCTGTCGCGCACGCATCCGGGCCTGGTCAAGAAGCTGTTCGCGCTGGAGGTGCCGGAGATCGCCGACGGCACCGTGGAGATCGCCGCGGTCGCCCGCGAGGCCGGGCACCGCACCAAGATCGCCGTCAGGTCGCGCAAGCCCGGCGTCAACGCCAAGGGCGCCTGCATCGGCCCCATGGGGTCACGGGTGCGCAACGTGATGACCGAGCTGCACGGCGAGAAGATCGACATCATCGACTGGTCGGAGGATCCCGGGGAGTTCGTCGGGAATGCCCTGTCGCCCGCGCGTGTTTCCCACGTCGAGGTTCTCGACCTCGAGGGGCGAGTGGCCCGGGTGACCGTGCCTGACTACCAGCTTTCGCTGGCGATCGGCAAAGAGGGGCAGAACGCCCGGCTTGCCGCCAGGCTCACGGGATGGAGGATTGACATCCGTCCTGACACCCAGGCCGAGGATGCCGCCGGTTCCGTAGATGCGTCGACACGGTAAGCTGGAATATGGTGGCCAGGCGGGCCCGCAGCGCACCTGTGTGGGTTGCAGGGTTCGCACGGCTAAGTCCGAGCTGCTCCGCTTGGTGCGGGTCGAGGACCATGTGGTCCCCGACCTGCGAGGACGGCTTTCTGGCCGGGGGGCTTCACTGCACCCGGCCATGAGTTGTCTGGAGCTTGCCGAGCGTCGCCGAGCGTTTCCGCGCGCGTTCCGCGTGCCGGGGCCGCTCGACGTCTCGCGTGTGCGAGCGCACCTGGACAGGGAGGACCACGAAATGTCATGTAGGACGCCGAGTTGATGGGGCGGAGTCAGATTGCTATGAGCGCCTGATGAGCACGCGGCGATGAAGACGTCAAGGTAACGACGGTCCGGACGGCACAGCCAGCCTCCCGGGCCGAGTAAGGGAGTGCAGTGGCGAAGGTCCGGGTATACGAGCTCGCTAAGGAGTTCGGAGTCGAGAGCAAGGTCGTCATGGCCAAGCTCCAGGAGATGGGGGAGTTCGTCCGTTCGGCGTCCTCCACCATCGAGGCGCCGGTGGTCCGGCGGCTCACCGAAGCGTTGGGCGCATCCAAGGGTGGGTCCTCCAGGGGCGGCGGTTCGTCGTCCAAGCCGCAGCCGCCAAGGGCTGCTCCCCGGCCGGCCGAGAGCCAGGCCGGCAACGGCGCCGCCGAGGCGCCGGCCCCCACGGCCCCGCGTCCGGGTCCGGGCCCCAGGCCCGGTCCGCGTCCGGGCCCCGCAGGCCCCTCGGCCCCCGCGGGCGGCACGCCTCGCCCGCCGGTTCCGATGCCTCACCAGCAGCAGCAGCAGCCCGAGGCGGCGCGTGGCGAGACGTCCGGCGCCCCGCAGGCCCGCTTCGAGTCGGGCACGCGTCCGACTCCGGGCCCGCGTCCGGGTCCGGCGGCCCGTCCCGGCCCCAAGCCGGGTCCCGCGCCGCGTCCCGGCGCCTCCGGTGGCGGAGCCCCGGGCGCACCGCGTCCCGGCGCACCGGCCGGCTCCTCTGGTGGCGGTCCGCGTCCCGGCCCCGGTCCCAAGCCGGGCCCGCGTGGTCCCCGTCCGGGCAACAACCCGTTCTCGTCCAACGCCAGCGGCATGGGCCAGGCCCGTCCGCCGCGTCCGGGCGGCCCGCGTGAGGGCGGCCCCGGTCAGCGTGAGCGTCGTGACGGGCCGCCGCGTGACGGCGCGATGCCGCGCCCGCCGCAGAGCCGCGGCGAGGGCAGGCCTGCTCCGGGCCCGCGTCCGGGTCCGCCCGGCGCCGCCGGTCCGCGTCCGGGCCCCGGCGCGGGTGGTCCGCGTCCCGGTGGTCCGCGTCCCAACCCGATGATGATGCCGCAGGGCCGTCCTGCCGGTCCGGGCGGAGGCGGCGGTGGCCGTCCCGGTGGTCCCGGCGGTCGTCCTGGTGGCGGCGGCGGCGGTGGCCGTCCGGGTGGCGGTGGCGGTCGTCCTGGTGGCGGCGGCGGTTTCGCCGGCCGTCCGGGTGGCGGCGGTGGCCGTCCCGGCACGACCACGGGCGCTCCCGGTGGCGGCGGCGGTTTCGCCGGTCGTCCCGGTGGCGGTGGCCGCGGTCGCGGTGGCGGCACGGCCGGTGCCTTCGGGCGTCCCGGTGGCCGTCCGGCGCGTGGCCGCAAGTCCAAGCGTCAGAGGCGCCAGGAGTTCGACAACATGTCGGCGCCGTCGATCGGCGGCGTGCAGGTCGCGCGCGGCAACGGCGCGACCATCCGGCTGCCGCGCGGGGCTTCGCTGTCCGACTTCGCCGACCGCATCGGCGCGAACCCGGCCTCGCTCGTGCAGATCATGCTGCACCTCGGCGAGATGGTGACCGCGACGCAGTCGGTGAGCGAGGACACGCTGCAGATCCTCGGCACCGAGCTGGACTACAACATCCAGGTCGTCAGCCCGGAGGAGGAGGACCGCGAGCTTCTCGAGGCCTTCGACATCGAGTTCGGCGAGGACGAGGGCGACGAGGCCGACCTGGCCGCGCGTCCGCCGGTCGTGACCGTCATGGGTCACGTCGACCACGGTAAGACGAAGCTGCTCGACGCCATCCGCAAGACCAACGTGGTGGCGCGCGAGGCGGGTGGCATCACCCAGCACATCGGCGCCTACCAGGTCGCCACCGAGCACGAGGGCGAAGAGCGCAAGGTCACCTTCATCGACACCCCGGGTCACGAGGCGTTCACCGCCATGCGTGCCCGAGGCGCGAAGTCCACGGACATCGCGGTGCTGGTGGTCGCGGCCGACGACGGCGTGAAGCCGCAGACGATCGAGGCGCTCAACCACGCCCAGGCGGCCGACGTGCCGATCGTGGTCGCGGTCAACAAGGTCGACAAGGAGGGCGCCGACCCCAGCAAGGTCAGGGCCCAGCTCACCGAGTACGGCCTGGTGGCCGAGGAGTACGGCGGCTCGACGCTGTTCGTCGACATCTCGGCGAAGAACGGCACGGGCATCGAGAACCTCCTCGAGGCGATCCTGCTCACCGCGGACGCCGAGCTCGACCTGCGGGCCAACCCGACGATGGACGCGCAGGGCATCGCGATCGAGGCGCACCTCGACAAGGGCCGCGGCCCTGTCGCGACCGTCCTGGTCCAGCGCGGCACGCTGCGGGTCGGCGACTCGATCGTCTGTGGCGAGGCCTACGGCCGCGTCCGGGCGATGCTCGACGACAACGGCGACCTGGTCGAAGAGGCCACCCCGTCCCGTCCCGTCCTGGTGATGGGTCTGACGGCCGTGCCGGGCGCCGGTGACAACTTCATCGTCGTCACCGACGACCGCATGGCCCGGCAGATCGCCCAGCAGCGCGCGGCGCGCAAGCGCAGCGCCGACATGGCGAAGTCGAGCCGCCGCCTGACCCTCGAGGAGCTGTTCAGCAACCTCGAGAAGGGCCGCGTCGACGAGCTCAAGCTCATCATCAAGGGTGACGTGTCCGGCTCGGTGGAGGCCCTGGAAGACGCCCTGCTCAAGATCGATGTTGGCGACGAGGTCAGGCTCCGTGTCCTGCACCGCGCCGTCGGCGCCATCACCGAGTACGACGTCAACCTGGCCGTCGCCGACGACAACGCGGTCATCATCGGCTTCAACGTCCGGCCCGAGCCCCGGGCGCGCGACCTGGCCGAGCGCGAGGGCGTCGACATCCGCTACTACTCGGTCATCTACCAGGCGATCGAGGAGATCGAGGCGGCGCTCAAGGGCATGCTCAAGCCCGAGTTCGAAGAGGTCCAGATGGGCACGGCGGAAGTCCGCGAGGTCTTCAAGGTGCCGAAGATCGGCAACGTCGCCGGTTCGCTGGTCCGCTCCGGCTTGATCGTCCGCAACAGCAAGGCCAGGGTGATCCGCGACGGCGTCGTCATCGCGGACAACCTGACCGTCTCCTCGCTGCGTCGCTTCAAGGATGACGCGACCGAGGTCCGCGAGGGCTTCGAGTGCGGTATCGGTGTCGGCTACAACGACATCAGGATCGACGACGTCATCGAGACGTTCGAGATGCGGGAGAAGCCGCGCGCGTAAGCACGCGGCCGGGGGGGGGGGGGGGGGGGCCCCCCCCCCCGCCAGGACCCCCCCGCCGGGGCCGCAGCCACGCAACCCCCCCCCGCCGGG
>NZ_JBFAIA010000214.1:0-12810 GCF_040654455.1 Nonomuraea sp. NPDC050691 | reverse complement strand
GGGGCGGGCGACTTCGACTCCTGGCGGCGGCACGGCGAGGCCGCCGCCGACCAGGCCGCGGCGCTCGGCGACGTCCCGCTCGCGGTCGAGCTGCTGGAGGGGATGCTCGCCGACCCCAAGCTGCCGCACGAGGCCCGCGGCCCGCTGGCCCTGCGGCTCAGCAGGCTGGCCGCGGTCGGCCTGTCGCACCGGCGGGTCGTGCGGCTGCTGCGCCGCCTGCTGTCGGACGACTTCCTGTCGCCCGAGGTACGCGGCGAGGCCCGGCTGAACCTGGGGGTGCTGCTGTCGAACCAGGCGGGGGCCATCGAGGCGGGACGCCGCGAGGTGCTCGCCGCGCTCCCCGACCTCACCAACCGGCCCGGCATGGCGGCCCGGGGGCTGGCGCTGCTGGCCATCCCGGCGTGGGGCGGCGAGCCGATCGCCACCCACCAGAAGTGGATGGACCAGGCAGAGAACCTGGTCGTCGCGGACGACGACCCGGAGCTGGCGGCGACGGTCCACGCCAACAAGGTCGCCTTCGCCATGCTGGTCGGCTCGCCGGAGGCGTTCGCGCTGGCCGAGACCCTGCCCGCGGACCATCCGTCGGCGGGGGTGCGGCGGCAGGCGGCCCGCGCCTACTCCAACCTGTGCGACGCGGCCATCCCGCTCGGCCACTACGCGGCGGCCGAGCGGTACGCCCGCCTCGGCCGGCGGATCGCCGAGGAGAGCGGCGCCCTGTACCCGGTGTACCTGGTGGAGATGTCGTCGATCAGGCTCGACTGGCTGACCGGGCGCTGGGAGCGGCTGCGTGAGCGGGCGGTCGCGGCCGTCGAGAGGATGCCGGAGGCGCCGCTGCTCGGCGTGGACGCCCAGCTGGTGCTCGGCATGCTGGCGCTGGCCTGCGGCGAGTGGGAGGAGGCGGGGCGGCGCCTGGAGGCCGCCGGGACGGGGGCGGCCGACTCGGCCTTCCTCCCGGTGGCCGCCTGCGCCTCCGGCGGGCTGATCGAGCTGTCGCTGATCCGCGGCGAGGTGGAGGCGGCGCTGGCCGAGGCGGGCGGCGCGGTGGCGCGGCTGCGGCGCAAGGGCGTGTGGGTGTGGGGCGACCAGCTCGTGCCGGCCGCCGTCACCGCGCTGCTGCGGGCGGGCCGCCGTCAGGAGGCGGCCGAGCTGGTGGCGGAGTTCGCCGGGGGCATCGAGGGCCGGGACGCGCCGTCGGCCATGGCGGCGCTGGAGGTGGCGCGCGGCGCGCTGGCGCGGGGCCGGGGCGTGCTGGAGGAGGCGCTGGAGTGCCATGCACGCGCCCGGGCCGCGTACGAGGCGATGCCCAGGCCGTACGGCGCGGCCCGGGCCGCGGAGGACGAGGCGGACACCTGGCTGGAGCTCGGCGACAGGGAGCGGGCCGCGCGGCTCGTCGCCGACGCCGCCGAGCGGTACGCGGCTCTCGGCAGCACCCACGACGCGGCCCGCTGCCGCCACAAGCTGCGGGCGATCGGCGTGGGCGGGCCGCCGCGCAGGGGGCGCAGGGCGGCCGGCGGCGTGCTGTCGCCCCGGGAGCGGGAGGTGGCCCGGCTGGTGGCGCAGGGCCGGACCAACAGGGAGATCGCCGAGGTGCTGTTCCTGTCGCGCCGTACGGTGGACACGCACGTGGCGCGGGTGCTGCAGAAGCTCGGCGTGCGCACCCGCACCGAGGTGGACCCGCCCCCGTGACGGGCCGGGCTCAGGGCGGGGCGGCGAAAGACGCTCGGCTGGATGCCTCCAGCCGAGCGTCTCGCTCATGTCGGCGACGGGTCAGACGGTGATGCTCCAGGAGTCCAGGACTCCGGTGTCACCGAGGTAGACGTCGCTGACCTCGAGGGTCCAGGTGCCCGCGGCCTGCTGGCTCACCGGCACCGTGTACGTCCTGGTGCCGTACGAGGTGCAGCTCGTGCCGCCGTACCGGTCGACCGCGTACCACTGGCCGCTCGGGCCGCGCAGCCAGATGTCGAGGTCCTCGGCGCAGGTGTGGCTGATGGTGACGGACAGCTTGACCGGCGAGGTCGCGGTGCCCGTCGCCGTGGAGGTGATCGGGCTCTGCACGGTGGAGTAGTCGCGGATCGTGTAGTTGGTGTCGTTGGTGAACGTCCGGCCGCCCGAGGTGCCCTGGACGGTCAGCGCGTACGTCGTGGTGTGGGTGGCCGTCTCGCCGGTGCCCGTCACCGTCACGTTGTAGGAGCCGGCCGGGGTGGTCGGGGCCGTCGCGATCGTCAGGGTGGACGAGCCGCCCGACGTCACCGAGGCCGGGTTGAAGGTGGCCGTGGCCCCGGTCGGGAGCCCGCTCGCCGTCAGGTTGACCGCCTGGGCGCTGCCGGCCGTGGTCGCGGTGCCGATCGTGGTGGTGGCCGAGGAGCCCGCCTGCACCGTGCCCGACGCCGGGCTGGCCGAGATCGAGAAGTCACGGGTCTGCGTGCTGCCGACCTGGAGGGTGTAGACCGCGCTGTGCGTGGTCGTGCCGGCGCCGTTGACGGTGATCCGGTAGCTGCCCTGGGCCGCCGAGGAGGAGACCGACAGGGTGAGCGTCGAGGAGTTGCCGGAGGTCACCGACGACGGGGAGAAGCTCGCGGTGACGCCGCTCGGCAGGCCGGAGGCGCTCAGGTTGACGGTCTGCGCGCTGCCGGACGTGGTCTGGGTGTTGACCGTGGCGGTCACCTGCTGGCCGGGCTGCGCGCTGCCCGAGGCGGGGTTGAGCGACAGGGAGAAGTCGTTGCCCGGGGTGCTGCCGCAGGCCGGCTCGCCGGACGCGGCGGCCACGGCGATCGCGCTGAAGGACGCCTTGGTGGTGTTGCACTCGACGCTGTTGGCGCCGTAGAGCTCGATCGCCGCCGCGACGGCCGCGGCGCGCACGTTGGTGTAGCGCCAGGACGAGGTCTTGCGGTTCAGCGCGCCCATGTAGATCTTGCCGGCCTTCTCGATGCCGATGCCGGTCACCGAGGCGGGGCCGCCGGAGCAGATGGGGCTGGACGGCTTGCCGCCGCCGGGGTTGCTGCCCTCGGCCAGCAGGTAGAACCAGTGGTTGATGGGGCCGGCCGCGGCGTGCACCTCGGTGCTGGGGATCGAGGTGGACCAGCAGTTGGGGTCGCCGAGCGCCGACGGGTTGTACATGTTGCGGATCGGGCCGTCGCCGACGAGGTCCACTTCCTCGCCGACCAGGTAGTCCGGCGGATCGTTGGGGTTGTTGGCGTAGTGCTCGGTCAGGGCGCCGAAGATGTCGCCGGTGCCCTCGTTGATGCCGCCGTTCTCGTTGCCCGACCCGGCGCCGCCGGGCGTGGTCTGGAAGATGGCGTGGCCGAACTCGTGCGCCACCACGTCGATGGGCGTGGCCTGGCGGGTGTTGGCCTGGTTGTGGCCGAAGTTGGTGTAGCTGCCGTTCCAGTAGGCGTTGACGTCGTTGAGGCCGACGCGGGCGGGGAAGCCGCTGCCGCTGCCGTTGATGCCGTTACGGCCGAGCCAGTCGCGCAGCATGTCCCACTCGCGCTGGACGCCGTACAGCGCGTCCACGCAGGCGGTCTCCAGGTTGGTGCCCTGGCCGTTGCCCCAGGCGTCGTCGGTGCCGGTGTAGGCGGAGCCGTTCTGCCCGCCGCACCGGATGCCCGGCCTGGTGGTGTCGGTCATGGAGTAGGAGCTGCCGGAGCCGCTCGTGCTGATGGTGACCTGGCCGTAGTAGTAGCCGTTGCCCGTGCCCGCGCGCACCTGGTCGTACGAGTCGGCGATCGCGCCGGTGCGGGCGTCCACGAAGACGTGCTGGATGCTCGGCTTGCCGTCGGCTATGCCGCTGACGACCGCCTCCCAGGTGAGCTGCGGCTTGCCGCCCCAGGTGAGCACCACCAGGCGGGGGTCGGCGGTGTCGTCCACCCGGGCGAGCTTCGTCTTGGCCACCCGGAGGGCGCGCGCGGCGCTGATCTCGGGGGTGGTCGGCACGTCGGCCGGGGCGGGCCCGGACTCGGCGACGGTGTCGCGGACGTGCCCGGCGGAGTCGGTGACGACCACGGCGTCGCCGCCGACCATCGGCAGACCCTTGTAGGTGCGCTCGTAGGAGACGAAGAACATGTCGCCCGCGCCCTTGACGACCTTCAGACGGCGGTACGCCTCGTCGGCCCCCTTGGCGAGGTTGTCCATGCCGCTGGAGATCGCCTGGTCGGCGACGGCCGCGGCGAGGGATTCGGGGTCGGCGGCGATGCGCGACTGGGCCCCGGTGCCCTGCTGGTCGGGGGTGGCGCCGGGGGGGCGCGCGTGCGCGGGGAGGGCGGATAAGGCGGACAGCACCATGGCCGCGGCCGCGGTGAGTCCCACGGTCGCGGCGGCCAGGCCCTTGCGTTTCACGCTTGTGCTCCTTTCGGCTGTCCCCGGCCGGCCGCCCGGGTGGGCGCGCGCGGGCCCGCGCCGCAGGGGTCTCCTGTGAGCACGGGCCGGCCGGGAATCGGGGGGTGTGTCGCACTGCGAAGGATCACTGCGAGCCAGACGGTAGGCGCTTGTCACCAAGCTGGGAATCCGTATGTATATCGGTAGGCATACTGATAATTCCGGCTTTGACGCGATGCGTACTGAACGCACGGAGATGCACGGATCTACGGGTGTCCGCCGAGGGTCAGGACGTGGCGCGGCGGGCCCGGAAGTGGGCCGCCTTGGCGCGGTTGCCGCACTCCCGCATGTCGCACCAGCGGCGGCCGCCGCCACGCGAGGTGTCCACGTACAGCCGGGTGCACACCTCGGCGCCGCATTCCCTGATCCGCGTGGCCGCTGGCCCGCCGAGCAGCTCCACGGCCTGCCGGGCGACCGTCGAGAGAACGGCCGTCAGGTCGCCGGCGCGCTCGACCCCTCCCCCGGCGCCGAGCCGGACGGCGGCGGGCGGCTCGGCGGCGGCCCGGTTGACCAGCTCCCGATCGCCCGGGACGCCCGCCCCGACGGCCAGCCGGTAGACGGCCTCGCGCAGTTCCTTGGCGGCGGCCAGCCCGGCCGGGGTGACCGCGCACGGGCGGTCCAGGACGCCCGCCTCCACCGCCCAGCGGCCCAGGTCGGCCGGGGTCTCCAACATCTCCAGCCGGTCGGACCGGCGGTGCTGGACGGTGCCGGCCAGGTCGAGGGCGAGGTCGCCGCTGACGAAGGTGAAGCGTGCCACACCTCCATGATAACCGCCTTGACAGGTTATGGACGCGGACGCGACAGTGGGATAACCGCTTTGAGAGGTTATGGAGGAACCGTGGCGATGGCCGTCGAGACGATGGAGACACGGCCCCGGACGAGGATGCCGATCGTCGTGCCGTCCCTGTTCGTGGTGATGTGGAGCAGCGCGTTCGTGGCGGGCCTGATCGGCGTGGGTGCCGCGCCGCCGCTGCTGCTGACGTTCGCCCGCTTCGCGCTGGCCGGGCTGCTGCTGGGCGGGTACGCGCTGGCGGTGCGGGCCCCATGGCCGCGCGGGCGGCGTCTCGCGCACGTGATGGTGGCCGGGCTGCTGGTCCAGGTGGTGCAGTTCGGGGCGTTCTACTCGGCGCTCGGCCGCGGGATGCCGGCCGCGGTGATCGCGCTCGTGCAGGGGCTGAGCCCCATGGTCGTGGCGCTGCTCGCCGGCCGGGCGCTCGGTGAGCGGATGAGCGCGGTGCGGTGGGCCGGGTTCGGGCTCGGCGCCGCCGGCGTGGGTCTCGCGGTGGCCGACCGGGTGAGCTTCTCGCCCTCCGCGGTGGTGCTGTGCGCGATCGGGCTGATCGGGATGAGCGTCGGCACCGTGTACCAGAAGCGCTTCGCCTCGGACATGGACGTGCGCACGGGCACGGCGGTGCAGTTCCTGGCCGGGGCGCCGCTGATGGGGGTGGCCGCGCTGCTGCTGGAGACGCCGCGGGTCGCCGACTGGGGCGCGTTCGGCGGCGCGGTGGCCTGGCTCGTGCTGGTGAACTCGATCGGCGCGTTCCTGCTGCTCAACACCATGCTGAGGGACGCGCCGGCGAGCCGGGTGAGCACGATGTTCTTCCTCACGCCCGCGGTGACGGCCGTCATGGCCTGGCTCGTCACCGGGCAGTCGCTGCACCCGCTCGCGGTGGCCGGCCTCGTCGTGGGCGGCGCCGGCGTGCTCCTCGCCACCCGCCGCTGACCCCAGGGCCGGCCAGTGATCTCAGAGCTGCTGGGTGGGCGGCTTGGGGTCGGGGAACCCGGACTGGGAGACCTTCTCGCCGGGGTCGAGCTCGGCGCCGAGCTGGGCGGTCCACGGCACGCCGGCGCGGGTCTCCGGCGCCTCGACGCGGAAGCGGGGCAGCGCCTCGGGGAAGTTCTCCCGGACGTAGCGGACGAGGTGCTCGCGGACGTCGCACTTGAGGTCCCAGGCGGAGGGCGAGTCGGCGGCGCTCATCAGGGCCCGCAGCTCGACCAGGCCGTTCGGCAGGATGTCGGTGACCTGGAGGGTCCAGTCCTTCTGGTCCCACAGCGGGTTGGACTGGATGAAGGTGTGCAGCTCCTCGCGCAGTTTCTCCACCGGGACCGACCAGTCCACCCGCAGGAACACCGCGGCGACGACCCGGCTGCCGTGCCGGGTCCAGTTCTCGAACGGGTTCTGCGTGAAGTACGAGACGGGCAGCACGAGCCGCCGCTCGTCCCACAGCCGGAGCACCACGTACGTGAGCGTCAGCTCCTCGATGCGGCCCCACTCGTTGTCGACCACGACCACGTCGTCGAGGCGCAGCGCGTCGCTGAAGGCGAGCTGGAGGCCCGCCAGCGCGTTGCCGATCGTCGGCTGGGCGGCGATGCCGACCACGGCGCCGGCGATGCCCGCGGAGGCGAGCAGCCCGGCGCCCAGCGCCCGCACCTGCGGGAAGGAGAACAGCATGGCGCCGACCGCCACCACGATGATGGTCGCGGCGGCGATCCGGCGGACCAGCGCGATCTGCGTCATGATCCGCCGGGCCCGCCGGTTGCGCTCGCCCTCGACCCGCACGAGCCGTTCGAGCACCACGTCGGTCAGCGCGTAGCTGGCCTGGACGATGAGCCAGGTGACGGAGGCGATCGTGAGCAGCCCGAGCCCCCGCTCCACGGTCCCGGACAGGTCGCGCTCGCGCGGGCTGGCGCCGAACATGCCCGGCCCGAACACCAAGTTGGACGCCACCACCGCGGCCACGGCGAACGCGGGCCACGTGCAGTGCTCCACCAGATGCCCGGCCAGCGCCGATCGGCGCCTGGCCCGGATCAGGAGTCTGCGGACGATCTCCACGACGAGGATCGCTCCCACGACGGAGACTGCCAGGATGGGCCAGTCAGCCGGCGACTGCACGTGTCATGCCCCCAATGTCTTAAAAGGTCTCGTCGAAACTCACATTGCCCTCAACTGCCACCTGATAAGCAGAAACCCGGCGTTCGAAGAAGTTCGCCAGCTCCTGCACGTCCTGGAGCTCCATGAAGGCGAAGGGATTGGCGGTGCCGTAGCGCGTGGGCAGGCCCAGCCGGGCCAGCCGCTGGTCGGCGACGTACTCAAGGTACTCGCGCATCTGGTCGGCGGTCATCCCCGGCATGCCCTCGCCGCACAGGTCGCGGGCGAAGGCCAGCTCGGCCGCCACCGCCTCCTCCAGCATGGCGGTGACCTGCTTGGCCAGCTCGTCGTCGAACAGCTCGGGCTCCTCGGCGCGCACGGTGTCGACCACGCTGAACGCGAACTCCATGTGCATGGACTCGTCGCGGAACACCCAGTTCGTCCCCGTGGCCAGGCCGCCGAGCAGCCCCCGCGAGCGGAACCAGTAGACGTAGGCGAAGGCGCCGTAGAAGAACAGGCCCTCGATGCAGGCGGCGAAGCAGATCAGGTTGAGCAGGAACTGCCGCCGCTCGGCGGCCGTCTCCAGCCGCTGGAGACCGTTGATCGAGTCGATCCACCGGAAGCAGAACTCCGCCTTGTCGCGGATCGACGGGATGTGCTCGATCGCCGCGAACGCCTTGACCCGCTCGTCCAGGTCGGGCAGGTACGTGTCGAGCAGCGTCAGGTAGAACTGCACGTGCACCGCCTCCTCGAAGAGCTGCCTGCTCAGGTACAGGCGCGCCTCGGGGGCGTTGACGTGCTGGTAGAGGTTGAGCACCAGGTTGTTGGCGACGATCGAGTCGCCGGTGGCGAAGAAGGCGACCAGCCGGTTGATCAGGTGGCGCTCCTGCGGCGTCATCTTCGCCAGGTCGGCCAGGTCGTTGTGGAGGTCCACCTCCTCGACCGTCCAGGTGTTGCGGATGGCGGCCCGGTAGCGCTCGTAGAAGTCGGGGTAGCGCATGGGGCGCAGCGTCAGGTCCATTCCGGGGTCAAGCAGCATGTCTGAATCTCCGTACTGAGGAAGTTTTGAGGTGGTGCGGACGGTCGCGGGCTACTGGCAGGCCTCGCAGACCTCCGGGTTCTCCAGCGAGCAGGCGATCGCCGCGGCGGTCTCCTCGGGCACCGGGAGCGCGGGGGCGGGCACGGCAGCCGCGGCTCCGGCGACGGCCACCGTGGTCTGGGCGATCCGGGTGGCCGGCCGCGAGCGCAGGTAGTACGTGGTCTTCAGGCCCTTCTTCCAGGCGTAGGCGTACATCGACGAGAGCTTGCCGATGGTGGGGCTGGCCATGAAGAGGTTGAGCGACTGCGACTGGTCGATGTACGGCTGGCGGGCCGCCGCGAGGTCGATGAGGGCCTTCTGCGGCAGCTCCCACGCCGTGCGGTAGAGGCTCCGGAGGTCGTCGGGGATGCCCGGGACGTCCTGGATCGAGCCGTCGGCCCGCTTGATGGCGTCGCGTATCGCCTGCGTCCACAGGCCGCGCGCCTGCAGGTCGGCCACCAGGTAGCGGTTGACCTGGAGGAACTCCCCGGACAGCGTCTCGCGCTTGAAGATGTTCGACACCTGCGGCTCGATGCACTCGTAGCAGCCGGCGATCGAGGCGATCGTCGCGGTCGGGGCGATGGCGATCATCAGCGAGTTGCGCAGGCCCGTCGTGGCGATCTTCTCGCGGAGGGCGTCCCAGCGCGGCGAGGCGGCGGCGCCGGCGTAGTGGTCGGGGTGCAGCACTCCCCCGGCCGCGCGGGTCTCGCCGTACGAGGGGTGCCGGCCGCGCTCGGCGGCGAGGTCGGCGGAGGTGTCGTAGGCGGCCAGCGCGATCTCCTCGGCGATGCGGGTGGACAGCTCCAGCGCCTCGGGCGAGTCGAACGGCAGGCGCATGGCGAAGAACACGTCGGCCAGCCCCATCACGCCGAGCCCGATCGGCCGCCAGCGCCGGTTGGCCGCCTCGGCCTCGGGCGTCGGGTAGAAGCCGAGGTCGATGGTGCGGTCGAGGAAGCGCACGGCGGTCCGCACGGTGGCACGCAGCCGCTCCCAGTCCATCCGCGCGTCCGTCCGCTCGTCCGTCTGCGCGCCGTCGCGCAGGTGCGCGGCCAGGTTGACCGAGCCGAGGTTGCACACGGCCGTCTCGGCGTCGCTGGTGACCTCCAGGATCTCGGTGCACAGGTTGGACAGGTGGATGACGTTCTCCGGCCGCGCGGTCTGGTTGGAGGTGCGGTTGGCCGCGTCCTTGAACGTCATCCAGCCGTTGCCGGTCTGGGCGAGCGTGCGCATCATCCGTCCGTACAGGGTGCGGGCCGGGATGCGCCGCACCTGGCGCCCCTGCTCCTCATAAGCCCGGTACGCCCGGTCGAACGCCTCGCCGTACAGGTCGGTGAGGTCCGGCACGTCCTTCGGGTCGAACAGCGACCACATCTCGTCGGCCTCGACCCGCCGCATGAACTCGTCCGGCACCCAGTTGGCGAGGTTCAGGTTGTGCGTACGGCGGGCGTCCTCGCCGGTGTTGTCGCGCAGCTCCAGGAACTCCTCGACGTCGGCGTGCCAGGTCTCCAGGTAGACGCAGGCGGCGCCCTTGCGGCGGCCCCCCTGGTTGACCGCGGCGACGGACGAGTCGAGCGTGCGCAGCCAGGGGACGATGCCGTTGGAGTGCCCGTTGGTGCCGCGGATGAGCGAGCCTCGGGAGCGGACCCGGGTCCACGCGATGCCGATGCCCCCGGCGTACTTCGACAGGCGGGCGACCTGGCCGTACCTGTCGTAGATGGCCTCCAGCTCGTCGCGGGGCGAGTCGAGCAGGAAGCACGACGAGAGCTGCGGCCGGCGCGCGCCCGAGTTGAACAGCGTCGGCGAGCTCGGCAGGTACGACAGGGTGCTCATGAGGGCGTACAGCTCGGCCGCCTCGGCGACGGTGGAGGACAGGCCGCAGGCGACGCGCAGCAGGAAGTGCTGCGGGCGCTCCAGCACCGCGCGGCTCTCCGGGTGGCGCAGCAGGTAGCGGTCGTACACGGTGCGCAGGCCGAAGTACTCGAAGCGGTCGTCGGCGTCGGCCGGCACCAGCGCGTCCAGCTCGGCGGCGTGGGCCGCGACGAACGCCGCCAGCCCGTCCTGCACCAGCCCGGCCGCGTGGGTGGCGGCGACGGACTCGGAGAACGACCTCACCCCGCAGGACGCGGCCTCGGCGGCGATCTCCTCGGCCAGCAGCCGGGCGG
This sequence comes from Nonomuraea sp. NPDC050691, assembly GCF_040654455.1. Taxonomy (NCBI): domain Bacteria; kingdom Bacillati; phylum Actinomycetota; class Actinomycetes; order Streptosporangiales; family Streptosporangiaceae; genus Nonomuraea; species Nonomuraea sp. NPDC050691. Next base: position 2,327 of record NZ_JBFAIA010000214.1, on the reverse strand, counting down.
CGACCCGCGAGTTGGCGGGGTCGGTGATCACCCGGGCGGCCGCCTCCTCGATGGCCAGCCTGCGGTCACCCTCAACGATGGTCGTCACGTGCTCTCTCCTCGCGAGCTCACCTCGGTGAGGGCGCGCGAGAGCCCGGCGGCGCGGGTGATCCCCGGCCGCGACGGCCCCCGGGCCCTCCCTCGAGGCCCTGGACAGGTCAGCCGGTGGTGCTCCGGCACGCTGGCAGGTCTTCGGGCTCGCGGGCAGGGGCGCGTGACCGCTCACTTCACGCGCGGTCACACGCTCGGTCCTACTGGCCGTCGCTTCCCGGATGTGCTCCAGTGCTCTGTGACGGCGGTCGTTCCCGCTCACCGCTGCGGGGCAGCCCCGGAATCGCACCGGGTTCCCTTTTGCTCCGCCCTTTCGGGCGAACCAGCGACGAGCAGGATCCTACATCTAGTGCCCGCTGACGCAACCAGCACCGCATGTTGTGCCGGTCGTGTCGACGAGCCCGAGGTCGCGGAGCACCCCGCGAGTGCGGGCGATCTCCGTGGCGAGCCAGGCGGCGAAGTCGTCGCCGAACAGCGGGAGGGCGCTCCAGCCGCGCCTGCGGCACACCTCGCGCCACGGCGCCGAGCGGGAGACGGCCTCGCACATCTCCAACGCCGCGTCGCGCGTGTCGCCGGACATGCCGTGCGGGCCGACGGCCGCGCACCAGGCGGCGAAGTCCACCCGCACCCCGCTCTCCAGCAGGCTCGGGGCGTCGATCCCGTCGACGCGGTGCGCGCACGAGACGGCCAGCGCCCGGAAGCGGCCCTTGCGGATGTCGTGGCGCCAGTCGGCCAGGGCCCCGGCGGCGGCCGCCACCTTGCCGCCGAGCAGGGCGGCCGACACCTCGACGCTGCTCGGGTAGCCGGTGTAGACGACCTGGCGGGTGTCGACGCCGAGCCCTCGCGCGACCAGACCGAACAGCAGGTGGTCGGGCTCGCCCCGCGGGCCGCCGGCGAGCATCGTCTCGCCCGGCCGGGACAGCAGGTGGGCGCCGAAGTCCTCGAAGTCGCGAAACCTCGACGCGGCGGGCACGACCACGACCTCGATCTCCCCGGCGAGCCGGGCCAGCGGGGTGGCGGTGTCGAGGAGCGTGGGCCCGTCGTTGAGCTCGGCGGCGGCCAGCGCCGGCAGGCCGGTGACGGTGATCGGGGTCGCCCGGCCCTGCCGTCGATGTTGGATTTGCCGCTGGTGTTGGATTTATTGCGTGCCGTGCCGACCGGCTGTCGTTTGGTGTTGCTTGGCGATGAAAACCAGTTGCCGTCGGTTGGTTTGGGGGCTGTGTTGGCGGCGTTGTCGCGTCCGACGGCTTTGGATAAAGAAACTGCTGAAAAGCTGGAAGTTTATCTGCCCAATCATGGCTTTGAGATTAAAGAGCGGCCTCAGGCTTTATCGCAAAACAATGCCAAATTGACGTTCAGCCACCGTTTTGGCTCAGACAGCGGTATTGGTTGTTTGGCAAGGGCGGTGGTGTCCGGGGAAAAGCAAACTGCGGTCGAACAGTTTGACAAGTTCCCCAAAGAGTTGGAAATGAAATCAGGCCGTCTGAAAGAGCAGGTTGCTTTGCTGTATCAAAAGCAACAGGATTATTGGCAGGCCGTGGCAGAGAATAATGTCGCACTCGCCTACGGTCATGCAGCCGATGTGGTGGTATTGGCGGCTTGGCGGCAGGATGCGGATGATTTGAATCAGGCTTATCAAGAATATTTGCAACGACAAGGCAAGGTTTCGGGCGAAACGCCTTGGTTTGCCGGACAAATCATCATGATTACCCACAATGATTACATGCTGGAAGTGTTTAACGGCGACATCGGGCTGATTATGAAAGATGAAGAATCGTTGAATGGTTTGTCTGCCTATTTTCCTGAGAAAGATGGATTTAAAAAAATTGCCATCAGCCGTTTGCCCGATTTTGAATCAGCTTTTGCCATGACGGTGCACAAGAGTCAAGGTTCGGAATATCGGGAAGTATGGCTGTTGCCGCCGTCAGTGCCTGCAACGACGGAGGGCGAAGAGGAAGCCCGAGGGTTGGATAAGGCTTTGCTTTACACAGCCATTACCCGCGCACGTGAACGTTTCGTGTTCTGGGGAAATGCAGAGGAATTGGTTAAGGCTGTGGGATGCCACCAAAAACGCAGGACGGCATTGGCCGATGCCTTGGAACGGCAGTTTGAACAGCCTGATATGCAGGCTTCTGTTTGACCTGAATCAAGAGGCCGTCTGAAAGCGGATAAAGCGTTTAAATCTGCTTGACTGATTACACTAATTTACATACGATAAAAATAATTAGTAAACAAAA
>NZ_JBFAIA010000213.1:0-12991 GCF_040654455.1 Nonomuraea sp. NPDC050691 | reverse complement strand
ATCTTTCCGAGCACCTGCCTGGTCTGGTCCTTGGCCTCTCCCGCCACGCTCTGCGCCTGGTCCTTGGCGGTGCCCGCCACCCGCTGTGTGGCCTGACGTGCCTGCTGAGCTGTCGTCTGTCCGGACGATTGCGTGCTCGACTGCGTACCGGTCGGGATCGGATCGGCATACCTGTCGTTGTCGCGGTCTGTGTAGAACTCGCTCACGGTGCCCCCTTGTGAGGTTCGGCGTTCACTCCCGCCTGCCCTCGCCCCACCGGAGCCACCGAGAAACCCCTGAAAACGCCGCAAAGGGTTCATATGTCGTCAATGGCGTACTTGTCGGTCGGCGTGTCGTCGTTTGCCGACACCGGAGCCGTCGGGGAGGGACGCGCCAAGATTCGGTGGCTATACGGGCAAGCCGCTCTTCACCCCGGACGCTGTCGACTTCGGCCGCAACGGCTCCTCAGGAGCCGAGCACCAGATGGACGACCTGCTTGACGGGGCATCGCAGGCAGAACGTGCGCAAAGGCTCCGGCAGTGCCAGAAACGGTCATCGTTTGCGCGACGGTCGGACTGGGCCGGCGAGCCGCGCCGTCGGCCAATGTCCTGGCCTGCTTCCGGAAGCACCCTCACTAGCACACTGACCAGGTAGGTAGCAGATAGCAACCCGTTGACCACCTCGCCCGGAAGCCGGCGTCTCGGATGGCTCACAATCACGGGACGCCCGCGTTCCGTTCAGTAACCCCGAGGAGAAGGTGTTTGCTGCCGGCAGCCGGTGGTATCTGGCCGTCTAGCAGGGGAAATGCATAGCACCTCACCGAAAGCCTTCCGCTGAGGAAGACAGACCAGGCGGCTTGCGATTCCCGGGAGCCGCTGGATCGGGGGAACTCCATGCGCAACACCCTTACCGGGCTCGGCCTAGCGTTCTTCTTGACGCTCGTGCCTGCCGCCACAGCATCGGCCGACTCGCCTGTCGCGCCGGCGGCGCACAGCCAGGTCACACCCGCGCCGCAGAACAACGCCGACACAGACGGCGGCGGCAAAGGCGGCCTGTGGGGTCTGCTGGGCCTGCTCGGCCTGTTGGGCCTCGCTGGGATGCGCAAGCGCCCTGAGCACACCAGGGCCCGACAGGACTACGGCACTCCTCCGCGCCCATAGACATCGGGGAAGGCCCTCGGCCCTCATGGTCGGGGGCCTGCCGGTACAGGGGTACAACATCGCTCAGAGTAAGGCGGAGAAGTGATCCTGGGCGCTGCCTGCGAAGTGACCGGCAGGCAACCCTAACGATCGGCCGCCCGGGTAGAGGCGCCCCATGAGACTCGGAAACTGGGATGTCAGGGTCCTCGGCGGCTGGGCCGGGTGCCTGACGATGATCCTTGTATCGATTCTGCTGTCGGTTCTGCTGACGGTCGTCCTCAACCTGCTGCTGTGATCCGCCTGCCAGGGTCGCGCACGCGCGCGCGAGCATCAGGTCCCTCACCAAGGAAGGCCCCGGCACCGGATTTCCGGACTTTCCCGACAGGTCTACGCGCGCGTGCGAGGCCGGGAACTCCGGGCGGGCGAACGCGCCCGGCTGACCTCAGACCGGGCGGCGCCGGCGGCGGATCTTGATGTCGCGCATGTCGCTCACCGCCGTGCGCAGCACCCGGTAGGCGTGGCGGTGCCCATCCAGCGCCGCCAGCGCGCCGAGCGTCGCTCGCTGTCGTCCGGGCCCGCTGGCGCCCGGCACGGAACGTGAACGCCGACAAGCTGTCGTCGAAGGTGAGCGTGCCCGCGCCTGACCAAGGGATCAGCGGCTACCTGCCCCTTTCCCCCGTACTTGGTCCGCCCCCGTGGGTGAGGATCGCGACGTCCGAACGCGCAGACCTTGCCGCCCGGCCCGCGCCCCACATGGTTGTTGATCACGCCGCCTGCGCCAGATCGTCCACGCTGGAACAGGGCCGCAAGGCGGCGTAGCGTCGCGATCGAGCCCTATCCCCCGCCTGCTGGCGACCTTCTCGAGGATCGGCAGCGTCGTGAGAGGAGCCTTGCCGGTGAGTGAGAAGCCGCCGATCGAGTCGAGGTGGGCGCGGCGGGTGCGGCACAGCGCCGAGGCCCTGCTGGTCGTGCTGGGCACGGTCTTGCTGGTGATGCTCTCGCTGACCGACCTGCTGGCGTGGGCCGGATCCCCGCAAGGGCTCAACCTGCCGGCGTTCTTCGCCTGGCTGAGCGTGCTCGTGCTGGCCCTGGCCCCGGTCGGGCTTGCGCTGCAGGCCGGGCAGAACTGGCGGGAGGGCTACCGCGCCAGCAAGACGATCGCCGCCGCCTGGGGGATGATCGCCCTTGGCGTGCTGGCGCAGTGGGCGGCCGGCGCCTCCTGGGGCGAAATCGTCTTCAGACCTGTGGTGCTGGCCGTCATGCTGTGGTACTGCGGCCGCTCGAGCGTCTCGACCAGGCCGCCCCTGAGGCAGCGGACGACCCTGCCGACGCCGACCAGGACGGCGTGTGCGACATCTAGCTAGCCCGCGATAACGATGCGGGACAGAGGGGCTCAGCTGAGCGGCTGAGCCCCTGTGTCTCGCTTGCGAGATGGCGCTGTTCCGCCGTTCCCAGGTCATGGCCCCTTTGAGGCCTTGGACGGTAGGGGTGTCGGTTGTTGCGGAGCTGGTGTGGCCTCGGGGAGGCGGATTGCTGTCAGGGGGTGGGTGTTGTCGTAAATCCTGTCGCCGGTGTCGGGGTCGATGCGGAAGATGCCGCTGGCGCCGCAGATGGCGTTGCTGGAGATGAACAGCTTGAGTTGATCCCGTACGGCGAACAGCTTGGGAAGCGCGGGATCGGGCGTCCCGCCACGCTCGGTGGCCCGGCGGATGGCGGTGATCGCGGTGGTCACCGCGTCGTGAGCGGTGATGGCCCAGCCCGTGTCCAGATCTTTGGCGGGGAAGGAGCGGGTGAAGGCGCTTCGGAAGGCCTGGTAGAGGCTGCGGTGGGGGTTTGCCGGGCTGTCGAGCTGGCCAGGATCGGCCAGGGGGGCGTAGACGATCTGAATCGGGGCGTCCGGGTCGTTCAGCTGCGCGGTGACGTCCTTGCCGCGGAGCGCGGCGGCATCCGAGCCGGTCACGACTGTGATGGGCGTGGTGTGGCAGGGCCGTTGCCGAAGCATCGTCAAGAAGGTGGGCAGGGAGTCCTGGCGTGCTGCGTAGAACACCATGTGGGGTACGACCTCGCCGCACATGATGTCGGTGATGGTCTTCAGCGTCGCCGACCCGGCGCGGGGGTCGAAGGCGAACGTCAAGCGCTGGCCGGCCCGCCAGTAACCGCCCAGAGCGGGGTTGGTCTCGAACGCTTGGGCCAGCGACGTTGTGTAGTGGCCGTCGCTGCCGGTGTGGGTGACAGACGCCCTGACCAGGACGGCGGTCTTCAGCGCCGGCTGTGCGCGTAGCCACTTGCTGATCGCGTTCAGCTGGCTGGTGGTGTTGGGACTTACCCGGACGAGCCCGGGGATGGGCCCCTTGCCGTCGATCGCGCCGGTGGTGTTGAAGCCGTTGGCGGTGATGATGTCCCCGATCAGGGGGATGTCGTGGCGGGCCAGCTCCCGAGCCGCCTGCACGCTTTCGTGCCGGCTCACCCCCAGCCCGGCCACCGCGAGCAGGCGATCGGGCTCGTCGAGCATCGTCAGCAACGCGGTGACGGCCTCCTTCCAGTGCGTCCCCTCGGCGCCTTGGTTGGCCACCACCAGCCCGATCCTGGGATATTCATCGACGGCGTTCGCCTCGACCTGGGCGGGGTAGGCGCCCTCCAGTTGGTGGACGATCCGCGGGTCCGGGGAGGTGAGCAGCCCCATGAACGCGACGGTGACGTAGCGGCCGGGGCCGGCGTCCATCGCCTTGGCGTTCTCCGCAGCCAGCAGTTCCATGATCGGCTGCAGCCGAGAGCCGAAGACGTTGGTGTGGTCTCGCGCGTCTGTCGCTCCCGCACACTGCCCATCGGGTGCACGTACCAGGGCCGAGTCAAAGGTGCCGCAGTGGCTGTCGTAGGAGGCGGCGGCCCGGCCCGTCACGCCTCCGGCGACCAGGAGCACGGCGGTGATCGCTGCAAGCCACTGGGTCCGGCGGGGCAGAGCATGCCACGGGCGAGCGATGGCCGTCCGCCACCAGGCCCTGAGACGGCCTCGCACCGTCAGTGCCGGCTCTTCCACAGGGCCGGCGGCAGGCCCTCGCCGAAGGCGGTCGTGAGCCCTGAGCCACACCAGCACCGTCTCCTCTACCCCTGCCCCTGCCTCAGCCTCGGCGTCGGCGTCGGCGTCGGCAGCGCCTGCTCTGATGCGCGCTGTGACGCAGGCCCTGACGATGTGCTCCACGGCGTGTCGTGTCGCCAGTTCGTTGTCTCTGCGGTGATTGGTCCACACGGTCGTCGGCGCGATATGACCGTCCGACAGCATGGCGATCTGACGGGGAGTCAACCCCGCCTGGGCGACCAAGGCGCGCAGGCCTTGCTGGAATTCGGCGGCGGTGGTGAATTGGCTCGGGTCGGGCATGTGGGGCATTACTCTCGCCCTTCGTTCCCGGCCTGCCGCACTGACCCCTGACCGCTCAGCCAGGTGGTGAGCTGTGCTGCGACCGCGCCCGCCGCCAGGACCAGACCGATAGCCTCGGTGCTGCTGTGCCCGGACGCCTGCAAGGCGATGACGATGCCCAGGACGATCACCAGCACGACGATACGATGGGCGGGGCGCAGGAGCCCGGGAGCGGGCAGCGATGCCTGATCGCTCATTTTCTGCCGGCGATGAGACGATAGTGAATTAACGCCAATTTCATCTTCTTTGTCCTCTCCTGAGCACGGTATTTCGTCGTGCGCCGCCGGTTACCGGCCAGCGGGCGCAGTGGGTAGCCGAAGCGTGGCTCCAAGCGGCTGAAGCAATCAAGAGGGTTCGAAATATCGGAGCGATCGGGATTCGTCGTCACTCTTTCGGATGGATCCGGCCGAACGCTCACCTTGCGGCGACGGCTTGTCGGCAACCAGATCCGACCAGAGCCACACGCTCCCGAACGCCGTCGGCACGGCTCCGCCGTGTTCCTGAACAGCGTCCCGAACGGCGTGCCGGCAGCGCCCCACTACGCGAAGAGGGCTCCCGCCGGTAACAGGAGCCCTCTCCATCACCTCTGAACGATCCACGCCGTGCTCAGGAGAAAGACCGGACGGGCCGCGATGTAGAGGCAGCGAGCACCTCTGGTGCCCGCATCCACCATGTCATCAACCTCGTCCATCACAAGCAAGATCAAGTCGCGTCCGGAACACGTTCCGAACCGAGTGGCGACCTACCGCGCCACAGCTCCAGGCTGTGCTGGGCGGGCCAGGCGCCGGCGCGGCTGGTGATCAGCACGTGCCCGGGGCCGGCGGGCGGCAGCAGCGGCTGTACCGCGGCCGCATCAGGAGCGTTGTCGAAGATCGCCTGCCCCCGACGATGACGGACCGGCAGACTCGCCGGCCTCTGGGGAAGCCGGCGAGCGGACCTGCAGCCACAAGGTGAGACCGGCCAGCAGCAGACCCAGCATGCCCACGCCCATGCTGATCACGCTGGCCCGTTTATCCAGGACGTCCAGGAGCTGCTCAGGTAGACGCAGGGGGTCGACCAGGAAGCCGAGCAGCCCGATCACCACGAGCACCAGCGAGACGAGGAGTACCGCCCTGATCAGCACCCACGGCCAGCGACGCCCGCGGCCGGAGGAGGGAGAAGCCGATGAGCTCACTCTCCCAGCGTGGCCACCTCGTCATCGCTCGCTAGAGATCGGCCCGAATCGTTATCCCTCTCGCTGGAGAAAGGAGCGCCAAGGGTCGTCCCGAAAATGGGGGACGGGTTCCCGCCGCCGTCCCGGTGATCGCGTTTCCGCAGGAACGATCGTCCCGAAACCCGTCCCTTAACGTCGCTCCCAGTCCTTGAGTTTCGGGATCGTTTTCGGGACAGTAGAGGGGTGGACGCCACCCCCACGCCATCGGCGACAGCCGAGTCGGTCGCCAACGCGATCCGCGTCGGCTATGCCCGGGTCTCCACCCGGGGTCAGGACAACGCCGCGCAGCTGGAGCTGCTGAACGCGGCCGACTGTCGAGAGATCGTCGAGGAGACCATCTCGACCCGCCGCAAGGACCGTCCCAAGCTGCAGGCCGCCCTGGCGTCGATGAAGGCTGGCGACACGCTGGTCATCACCAAGCCTGACCGAGTCGCCCGCAGCGTCAAGGAGCTGCTGGTCTTCCTCGAAGACGAGCTCGCGCCGCGCGGCATCAACCTGCACATCCTGACCGGCATCTGCGCCGGGATCCACCGCCCCGCCGGGCAGAGTATCGCCGACAAGATGCTGTTCCTGGTCGCCGCGATGGCCGCCGAGATGGAACGCGACCTCATCTCCGAGCGCACCCTGGAGGGCCTGGACGCCGCCCGCGCCGCCGGCCGGGTCGGCGGCCGCCCGGTCGCGGTCACCGACGACGTGCTTGCCATGGCCCGGGCCCGGCGCCAGCGCGGTCAGTCGGTTGCCCAGATCGCGCGCGAGCTCGGTGTGGGGCGCTCCACGCTGTACCGCGCCCTGGAAGACGACGACCCGCCCACCGCCGGCACCGCCGTGGCGGCCGCGCTGGTCGACCAGCCCCACGCGCAGCACTCCCCCGGCACGGACGGCACGGCAAGCAAGGACGCCGCCGGCGAACGCGAGCCTGACGGCGGCGTGAGCGACGTCGCGCCCGCTGATGACCGGCAGGAAGCCGACGAGCAACCGCGCCGCCTTCGCAGCGAATCCCGGCTCGGGCCGGACTGGGCAACGGACGAGCGTGACGTGCTGTGGTGGCGGCGGGAGCCCCGGGTCGGCAGCGTGGCCCCGGCTTGGCCGGGCAGCGGGTGGACCGCCCGCAACGCCCGCCACCTTCCCGTGACCGCCGGGGCGGACGCCCGCGGTAACTACCGGTCGAAGATCAAGGCGCTGACCGCCCTGGCTGCCGACTTCGACCAGCGCCGCCGCGCGGCGACCTCGCACGCCGACGTGCCGCTGGACGGCGCGCCCGGCTGGCGGCTGACCCAGACCCAGGCGGACCTCGACCAGCACCGCTGGAGGGTCGTCAGCCCCACGGGGGACGTGGCTGGGACGGTGATCCGGATGACCCGGCACCGGCAGGCATGGGAGGCCACCGCCGGCGACCCGGCCAGCCGCTCATACAACCCGGTCCCGATCGAACCGCTTGCCGATGATCCGGACCGCAGCCCGGCCGACGGCTGCTGGCGCACCCGGACCGCGGCAGCGATTGCGATCGCCTTCTGGCATGACCCGGACTTCACCGTCCGCTGAGCCTGTAGGCCAACGAAGGGCCTCCCGTGCCGACCGCCGGCCGGGAGGCCCTCGCCATACACCCTGGCGCTCCACCGGGCCCGGCGGGTGGTCAGCCTGCACGGGCCTCGCCGGGCGCCTGCGGCATCCCGGTCCGCCGCGGCGATGATGCCTGCACGGCCTGGATGGCCTCCTCCACCGACGCCGCCACCCGCAACGCGGCCCGCACGCCCGTCATGGCCAAGACGCGCTCCAGATGGGCCGGTAGAGGCGACAGCACCAGGGCGGCCTGCTGGTCGCGGCTCTGGCGCAGCAGCATCACCAAGACGTCGATGCCCCTTGGAGTCGCAGAACGTCAGCCCGCCCAGGTCCAGCACCAGCCCGGCCGACCGCGTCGTCGCCCAGGCTTCCGTGAGCCGCTGGTGCAGCAGCCCGGCCGAGGCGTAATCGAGCTCGCCGACGGCGCGCGCAACGATGAAGTCCTCGTGCAGCCCGATCGAGACGGTGAACCGCTCGCCGGACCTGTCGTCGCCATCGGCGTTCATAGCCACCATCCTTGACCCCTGCCCGCGCGGTGAGCAAGGGCGAAGATGCCCCGGTCAGCTTGCCGTCGTTCGGCGAACCGGGTCTCCAGCCCGGCGATCGTCTGGGCCACGACTTCGCCGCCTATCATGTCGATGCGTTCATTGACACCTTCCCTGACGTGGTCGACGCCGTGGCGAGCCTGGAAGGAGCGCTGCACAGGCCGTAGTCCTCCGCGTCGGGACAGCTGCCATGCGGCGGCGTGACCGGCATCGGTGCTGGTCACTCGGAGAGCCGGGGCCCGGCGGCGCGGCGCAGCCGGTTGGCGATCGCGGCTCCTAGCCCCTGCTCCGGCGGTAGGGATGCGACGATGAGGTCGCAGCCTTGCTGGTCGAGCTCGCGCAGGAAGGCATACAGCTCGCGCGCGTAGACGGGCATCGACGCGGGCAGCGCCACCACGGCGTGCGCTTTCACCTCGGCACTGGCGAAGGTAGAAGGAAGCAGGACGCCCACCTGGTGGCCGGACTCCTGCGCGCGTTCCGCTTCGGCGACCACCTGCTCGGGCTCGACCAGGACGACCCGCGCTTGCGGCGCGTAGTGCGAGGGATGCTGGCCCGGCACCCGGATCGGGCTCGTTGCGGGGACCGCGAGCGGGCGACCCAGCGCCGCTTCGAGGTCTTCGCGCGTCACCCCGCCTGGCCTCAGCACACTTAAGATGTCGCCCGTGGCGTCGACGATGGTCGACTCAACGCCGACCTGACAGGGCCCGCCGTCCAGCACAACCTCGACGGCGTCACCGAGCTCGGCGCGGACGTGGTCAGCAGTGGTGGGACTGACCGAGCCGAAGCGGTTGGCCGACGGGGCCGCGATGCCGCCGCCGAAGGCGGACAGCAGTGCAAGCGCGACAGGATGGGCGGGCACCCGCACCGCCACCGTCTCCAGGCCGCCAGTCGTCTCCAGCGGCACCCGGCGGCCGCGCCGCAGCACCAGCGTCAACGGCCCCGGCCAGAACCGCTCGGCCAGCAGCCGCGCGGCGGCGGGCATGTCCTCGGCCCAGTCGCCCAGCTGCTCCGCGCCGTCGAGATGCACGATCAGCGGATGGGAGGGCGGACGCCCCTTAACCTGGAAGACGCGCGCGGCGGCGGCACCGTCGGCGGCGTTGGCGCCCAGCCCGTAGACGGTCTCGGTAGGGAAGGCCACCAGACCTCCACCGCGCAGCACCCCGGCCGCCCTGTCGATGTCCACCCTGTCGATGTCGCCAGGTCTTACCGTCACCCTCGCAATCCTCCCACTGTTATCTACCGCCCCCTTCCGCGCAGGATGAGGCCGCTCCTACGGCGAGGCAGACGGCCCAGCGGCGGGGTTCCACTGTATTCAGGCGTGTGTTGAGACGGCCGTCCCGCTCAAGCCATGCGCAGCGACCAGCCGCGCACTGCCGTCGGCCAGCCGATACGACAGCCCCACGACCGCCAGGCGGCCATCGGCCACCCGCTCGGCCAGAACCCGGGAGCGCTCCAGCAGCAGCTCGACGCTGTGCCGGATGTGCTCATGCAGGATCTGCTCGCCCTGATCGTGTCCGGCGGCGCGGGCCGCCAGCACGCTCGGCATCACCCGCTCGACCACGTCACGCACGAACCCGGCGGGGGTGCTGCCGCCGTCGGCAGCGGCGCAGGCCGCCGCGATGGCCCCGCACGACTCATGGCCCAAGACCACCACCAGCGGGCAGCCCAGCACGCTCACCCCGAACTCGATGCTGCCCAGCACCTCGGTGCCGGCCACGTGCCCGGCCGTGCGGACCACGAACAGATCACCCAACCCCCGGTCGAAGATGATCTCGGCGGCCAGCCGGGAATCGGAGCACCCGAACAGCACCGCGAACGGGCTCTGCGCCGGCGCCGTCTCGGCGCGGCGCGCGGCGTCCTGGTTCGGGTGCTCCGGCGCGCCGGCGACGAACCGCTGGTTGCCCTCCAGCAGCATCGCCAAGGCATCATCGGGCGTCAGCGTCAGCATCTCGGTCATGACCGCAGGCTACCGGGACCGATGAACCGGCTCCGCGCAGACGCCCCGCCAGAACGTTCGCCAACGGTGCCAACGCCTCGGAGATCACGCGGCCAGCTCGACGTCGGTGAAATCGACCTCCTTCAGCAGGGGGTCGAACGAGCATGAGGCTTACGCTCACATCAGGCCTGCGGGGCGGCCGATCCTTGGGCTGGTGATCACGCTCGAGCCGTTCTACTTGATCAACGCCTACGCCTTCCTGCCGGCAAGGACAACACCGGTCTATGTGGCCTCGGCGGAGGAACTCGAACGGCTGGTCACGGTCACCAGCACCACTGCCAGCCAGCTCATGTTGCAGCACCATGCGGCCCACCGCTCGGGTCGGTGCGATAGAACGCAATGTAACTCTGCGTAGTTCTTGTGGCCGTGCGTGTTATCAGAAATGGACAGTTCTGAGCACAGCGATCATCGGTTGTCGCGTGCCCGGCTTGTCCTAGATCTTCGTTATCAAAACCTCTCGCAAAACTGCCTTATCAGAACACCGCCCGCGATAGGTTTTGCGATATGACCGAGCTCACGGACCCGGCCGCCGCTGTCGAACGATTTGATTGCCCAATGTGCGAGGCGCCAGCCGGCAGTGCCTGCCGGACCCGGGGCGGCAAGGTGGCGCCGAAGTACCACACGCCGCGCTTCCTGCTGGTGCCGCAGCTGCGCACCGAGCTCGAGGTGCGCACCCCGGCCGAGCGCGGGCCCGGCCGAGCATGGCAGCCGGGGCCGGTGGTGGAGGCAGCGGTTCCGACAGGTGCGGCAAAGCCAACTCGCGTTGGCTATGCCCGCTGCAGCACCGCGCAGCAGGAGCCGCAGAGTCAGCTCGACGCCTTGCGCGAGGCCGGTTGCGATCCGATCTTCTCTGAGAAGATCAGCACGCGGGTCAAGGTGCGACCGGAGTTCGCCAAGGCGATGGACTATGCGCGCACCATCAAGAAGGCAGTGCCGCACCAGCGGGTGATCTTCACGGTAACCGAGATGAAGCGCCTGGGCCGCGGTGCCGCCGAGTTGCTCGCCATCGCCGAAGAGCTGCGCTATCACGACATTGAGCTCGAGCTGCTGACCGGTCCGTTGCAGGGCATTTACAACCCTTCCGGGCACGGCGCGGCGTTGTTCGCCTTCTTCGCCGGGATGGCCGAGTCCGAGCGGGAGTACGTGCGGGAAAAGTCCTTGGAAGGCCAGGCGGCCGCCCGGGAGCGCGGCCGCCATGGCGGGCGGCCGAAGGTATTCGACGACGACATGATCGTTTATGCCCGCTCGTTGCGGGCCCGCGGCGTGGCCGTGCCGGACATCGCCCGCAAACTGGTCATCCCGACCGGCAAGAACAAAGGCAAGCACCCGTCGCTCGCCAGCGTCTATCGGGCGCTGGCTGGTGATGAGACGGCCGCGGAGATCACAGGGACGTCAATGCCATGAGGATCTCGTCTCGGTCGCCGCATGGGGCCAGGCGGTAGGCGCCGGGCGGCGACCGATCTCTTTGTACGGGGGGCAGAACGCCTGAAAGGGGCAGTGGCCGCTTCTCTCCACGGAAAGGAGCTGGTCAGTGAGCACGGCGGGGCGCCGCGAGGTGGGTGGTGACGGCCGCGATGGCCTAGGCACCGGGTTTGACGTAGCGCATGGCGGTGCGCGGGTTCTTGTGCCGGGTGTTGCCCATGATGAGCTGGAGCGGCACCTCGGCGTTCGCGCGCCTGCGACGTCGACCTGCAGTTCCTCACCAGCGAACTCCAAGGCAGCCATGACCCGTCCGGCGTGGTGTTCACCGTGCTGGCCGGCCTGTCGGGGATGGAACGCGAATACATTGGCGACCGCACCCTGGTAGGCCACGAGTCCGCACGCAAGAACGGCAAGGCAATCGGCGGCGCCACTGTCACCGACCCCGCCATGCTGTCCATGGCCCTGCACCTGCGCGACCAAGACCTCAGTCTCCGCGAGATCGCCGCCCGCCTCGTCATCACCCACGGCAAGAAGAAAGGTGGGCGCGCCTCACCCGCCACCGTCTTGCGCATGCTGCGCGACTACGACGAACAGGAACGGCGAAGACACGGACGTGAGCACTGAGCGCGTGACTCACCACCGTAATGGCTTCCGGGGTGCCGACTTCGATGAATAGCAGGTCGTAGTTGTGCTCGCGCGCGGCGGACTGGGCGGCCTCGAGCATCGTTTCGGCCTAGGGCTTGGTGGCCACGCCCAGGCTCAGCAGGCCCTGCCTTGGACCCAGGTGTGATGGCGCCAGATCGATCGCCACGCTGTTGACCGCCCCGAACTTACCATGGTTAACTTCGCGAAACAGCTCGGAAACCGGTTCCGGAACCGATTTCGTCACCGGTTGCGGAATCGGTTCCGGAAGCGGTTTCCCTAGAACTGGACGGCATGTCGAGCGGTTCCCGAACCGGGAGCCGAGACATGAGGTGAGATGCCATCGGCACCGAGAACGCTCTCTCACGGTCCGGCGGCTTCCCGCCGCGCGTCGAAGGATCTCCTCCACCCCGATGTCTCTTGTCCATGGAGCGCTGCACATGCAGCGGAAAGGACAACCACATGAAGACCCAGCCTCCCGGCGACGGGAGTCTCACCAGGCGGGCACCGGTCGGCCGGGCGTTAGCGTTCGGTCTCGTGCTGGCGACCGCCCTCATGACGGCGGGAACGCCAGCCGCCACCGCCGCATCGCCGGCCCCCGGCGCCCCTGATCTCGGGGCGAACGTCACCGTCTTCGATCCCAGCATGCCGGTCAGCGACATCCAGGCGACCCTCGACGCGGCGCACACCGCTCAGGTCGACAACGAGATGGGCACCACGCGCCACGCCTACCTGTTCAAGCCCGGCACGTACGGCACCGCGGAGCACCCGCTGCAGATCAAGGTCGGCTACTACACCGAGATCGCCGGCCTAGGCGCCTCGCCCACCGACGTCGTCATCAACGGCAAGGTCGAGGTCTACAACCGCTGCCTGGCCGACGGCGGCACCAGCAACTGCCTCGCGCTCGTCAACTTCTGGCGCACCCTGTCCAACCTGTCGATCAACGTCAACGCGACCGGCCAGGACGGCTGCCGGGCCTCGGCGAACTTCTGGGCCGTCTCCCAGGCGGTGTCCCTGCGCCGTCTCAACATCAGCGGTGGAACCCTGTCGCTGATGGACTACTGCACCGCCGGCCCGCAG
>NZ_JBFAIA010000212.1:0-13008 GCF_040654455.1 Nonomuraea sp. NPDC050691 | reverse complement strand
GGTGCGGCGAGGTGGCGGCCGACGCCGGCCGGCGCGCCCAGTACTCCGCCGACGCGTCCAACTACCGGCGCGTCCCCATGGCCGTGGTGTTCCCCCGCGAGCGGCGGCACGTCATCGAGGCGGTCGCGGTGTGCCGCCGCCTGGGCGTGCCGATCACCTCGCGCGGGGCCGGGACGAGCACGTCCGGCCAGGCCGTCGGCTCGGGCGTGGTGCTCGACTTCTCCCGCTACCTCAACCGCGTCCTCGCGGTGGACCCGCAGGCGCGCACGGCGACCGTCGAGCCGGGCGTCGTCCTGGACGACCTCCAGGCGGCCGCCGCCGCCCACGGGCTGGTGTTCGGCGCCGACCCGTCCACGCACAGCCGCTGCACGCTCGGCGGCATGATCGCCAACAACGCGTGCGGCTCCCACTCGCTGGCCTGGGGGCGCACCGCCGACAACCTGGTGGAGCTGGAGGTGCTCACCTACGGCGGGACCGTGATGACGGTCGGCGCGATGACCGAGGAGGAGGTCGCGGCGGCCGTGGCCGGGGGCGGCGAGCGCGGCCGGCTGGTCGGCGCGCTGGCGGAGCTGGCCCGGCGCAACCTCGCCACGCTGCGGACCGGCCTCGGCCGCTTCCCCCGGCAGGTGTCGGGGTACGCGCTGGAGCACCTGCTGCCCGAGCACGGCTTCCACCTGGCCCGGGCGCTGGCCGGCAGCGAGGGCACGTGCGCGGTGATCCTGTCGGCGACCGTGCGCCTGGTCGCGCCCCCGCCGGCGCGCGCCCTGGTCGTCCTCGGGTTCGAGGGGGCGGGCGAGGCGGCGGACGCGGTCCCCGCGCTGCTGGAGCACCGGCCGCTGGCCCTGGAGGGCCTGGACCGGTCGCTGACCGGCATCGTGACCCGCCCGGCGACGCGGGCCGAGATCGAGGCGCTGCCGCCGGGGCAGGCGTGGCTGTTCGCGGAGCTGGGCGGCGAACCGGCGGACCTGCCGGAACGGGCGCGGGTCCTGGGCGAGGCCGCGGGGCGGGCGGCCGGGTTCACCGGCGCGCTGACCGTCACCGAACCGGAGCGGGCGCGGCGGCTGTGGCGGATCCGTGAGGACGGGGCCGGCCTCGCGACCCGGATGCCCGACGGCTCGGAGGCGTGGCCCGGCTGGGAGGACGCCGCGGTGCCGCCCGAGCGGCTCGGCTCGTACCTGCGCGGCTTCACCGCCCTCATGGACCGCCACGGGCTGCGCGGCGCCGTCTACGGCCACTTCGGCGAGGGCTGCCTGCACGTGCGGATCGACTTCGACTTCGACACCGAGAAGGGCGTGGCGACGTTCCGGTCCTTCGTCACCGAGGCGGCCCGGCTGGTGGCCGAGCACGGCGGCTCGCTGTCCGGTGAGCACGGCGACGGCCAGGCCCGCTCGGAGCTGCTGCCGCTCATGTACGGGCCGGAGGTCATGGCGCTGTTCGAGCGGTTCAAGGACCTGTGGGACCCCGACGGCGGGCTCAACCCCGGCATGATCGTCCGGCCCCGGCCGGTGGACGGCGACCTGCGCGTGGACCCGCGGCGGCCGGCGATCCCGCTGGCCACCGTCCTGCCGCTGCACGCCGACGGCGGCGACCTGGCCCGGGCCGCCCGCCGCTGCGTCGGCGTCGGCAAGTGCCGCACCGCCGAGCACCGGGGCGACGTCATGTGCCCCAGCTACCGCGTCACGCTCGACGAGAAGGACTCCACGCGCGGCCGCGCCCGCCTGCTGTACGAGATGACGCAGGGCCAGGTGATCACCACGGGCTGGCGCTCGCCGGAGGTGCGCGACGTGCTCGACCTGTGCCTGTCGTGCAAGGGGTGCAGCGTGGACTGTCCCGTGGGCGTGGACGTGGCCACCTACAAGTCCGAGTTCCTCCACCACCACTACCGCCGCCGCCTGCGGCCCGCCTCGCACTACTCGATGGGCTGGCTGCCGCTGCTCGCCCGGCCCGCCTCGCGGATGCCGCGCCTGGTGAACGCGGTGCTGTCCTCGCGCCTGTCGCCGCTGGTCAAGCGGCTCGGCGGGATCGCGGCCGAGCGCGAGCTGCCCCGCTTCGCCGACCGGACGTTCCTGTCGTGGTTCCGGCGCCGGCCGGCCCGTGAGGGCGAGGCGCCGCGCGGCCCGGTGACGCTGTGGGTGGACTCCTTCAACAACCACTTCACCCCTTCGGTGCTGCGCGCCGGCGTGCGGGTGCTGGAGAGCGCCGGGTACGAGGTGCGCGTGCCGCCGGGCACGCAGTGCTGCGGCCTGACCTGGTTCACCACCGGCCAGCTCGGCACGGCCCGCCGCCTAGGCCGCCGGACCCTGGACGCGCTCGGGCCGTCGCTGGAGGCGGGCGTGCCGATCGTCGGGCTGGAGCCGAGCTGCACGGCCGCGCTGCGGACGGACCTGCCCGAGCTGCTCCACGAGGACGGGCGGGCCCGCCTGCTCGCCGGGGCCACCGTGGGCCTGGCCGAGCTGCTGGTGCGCTCCGGGTGGGAGCCGCCCCGGGCCGGTGGCCGCTCGATCAGCCAGACCCACTGCCACCAGCACGCCACCAGCGGCTTCGACGCCGACGCCGAGCTGCTGCGGCGCATGGGCGTGGACAACACCGCGCTGAAGTCGGGCTGCTGCGGGCTGGCCGGCAACTTCGGGTTCGAGCGCGGGCACTACGCGGTGTCGGTGGCGGCGGGCGAGCAGGTGCTGCTGCCGGCCGTACGGGCCGCCGGGCCGGACACCGCGGTGCTGGCCGACGGCTTCAGTTGCCGCACCCAGATCGCCCAGGGCGCCGGGCGCCGGGCCACCCACCTCGCCGAGCTGATCGCCGAAGCCCTCTGATCCCGTTCTTCTTCGTGTACCACCGGGAAAGGCCACGCATGTCAACGATCACCCAGGGGCGGCTGCGTGCCGCGTTCGCGCGCCGCCTGTCCGAGATGTACGGCCGGGAGGTCCCCGCGTACCGGACGCTCGTGGAGGTCTCCCACGAGGTCAACCTCGACGTCCTGCGGCGGGCCGGTGCCGGGGCGGAGCGGCTGGGCTCCATCGGGCGGGTCACGGCGGAGCGGCACGGCGCCATCCGCGTCGGCACGCCCGGCGAACTGCGGCAGGTGGCGCGGATCTTCGGGGCGATGGGCATGCGGCCGGTCGGCTTCTACGACCTGCGCGACACGGCCTCCAGCGCCGTGCCCGTCGTCTCGACGGCCTTCCGGCCGGTGACGGAGGACGAGCTGGCCGCCAACCCGTTCCGGGTGTTCACCTCGATGCTCACGCCGGGCGACCCACGCTTCTTCGACGCCGGCCTGCGGGAGCGGCTGGAGGGGTTCCTGTCGGCCAGGCGGCTGTTCCCGCCGGAGCTGCTGGAGCTGGCCGGCGAGGCCGAGGCCGCGGGCGAGCTGCCGGAGGAGCGGGCCGAGCGTTTCTTGCGACTGGCCGTGGAGGCGTTCGCGCTGTCCACGGAGCCGATCGACCGGGTCTGGTACGAGGAGCTGGAGCGGGTGTCGGCGGTCGCGGCCGACATCGGCGGGGTGGCGAGCACGCACATCAACCACCTGACGCCGCGCGTGCTCGACATCGACGACCTCTACCGGCGGATGACCGAGCGCGGCATCACCATGATCGACGCGATCCAGGGGCCGCCCCGGTGGTCCGGCCCGGACGTGCTGCTCCGGCAGACGTCGTTCCGGGCGCTGGCCGAGCCGCGCGTCCTGCGGGAGCCGGACGGGACGGTGTCCACGGGGTCGCTTCGGGTGCGCTTCGGCGAGGTGGAGGCGCGCGGCATCGCGCTCACCCGCGACGGGCGCCGCCTCTACGACGACCTGCTCGCCCGCGCCGACCATCTGACCCGCGAGAGGGTGCCGGCCGGAGCCGGGCGGGGCGAGGCCGCGCGGCGCGACGCGGTGGCCCGGGAGCTGTGGGAGCGGGAGTTCCCCGCCTCCGAGCGGGAGCTCGCCGTACGCCGCATGGGGTTCTTCACGTACCGCGCGGTAGAGGACCGCCCGCGCGACGGCCGCCCGCCGGTCGCCGACCTCGCCGAGTTGCTGGACGCCGGGTGGGTACGCGCCGAGCCCATCGTGTACGAGGACTTCCTGCCCCGCTCGGCGGCCGGGATCTTCCAGTCCAACCTCAGCGGCGAGGGCCTCAAGGACGACAGCCTCACCGGCGCCGGCTACGACCTCGGCCTGCTGTCGGAGGCGGTCGGCCGCGACGTGCTGGACCCGTTCGCCCTCTACGAGGCCCAGCAGGAGCGTTCCCTCCAGGGGGCCGCCCGAGCCCTCGGCCTGCCCGCCGTCCCCTGACCAGCCGCCCCCCACGCCCCGGCCCTGACCGGTGTCGCCCGACCGACCCCCGCCATCCCGATTCCCCTACGGAGACCCCGTTCATGACCACGACCGCACTTCCCTCCACCGACGCGCTGCGGCGGCGCGCGCTCGACGTCCTGGCCCGCCTGGACGCCGTCCCCGCCGAGGGCGACGACCTGCGGGCCCGCACGCCCATCACCGGCGAGAGCCTGCTCGGCCTGGCCGCCACCACCCCCGCCGCCGCGGACGAGGCCGTCACCGCCGCGCACGCCGCGTTCCTGTCCTGGCGGGCCGTGCCCGCACCCCGCCGCGGCGAGCTGGTGCGCCGGCTCGGCGACCTGCTGCGCGAGCACAAGGCCGACCTGGCCGACCTCGTCACGATCGAGGCGGGCAAGATCCGGTCGGAGGCGCTCGGCGAGGTCCAGGAGATGATCGACATCTGCGACTTCGCCGTCGGCCTGTCCCGCCAGCTCTACGGGCGCACCATCGCCTCCGAACGGCCCGGCCACCGGCTGACCGAGACCTGGCACCCCCTGGGGGTCGTGGGCGTCATCTCGGCGTTCAACTTCCCGGCGGCCGTGTGGGCGTGGAACACCGCCGTCGCCCTGGTCTGCGGCGACACCGTGGTGTGGAAGCCGTCCGAGCTGACCCCGCTCACCGCGCTGGCCTGCGACCGCCTGCTCGCGCGCGCGGCCGACGAGACCGGCGCGCCGCGCGAGGTGCACCGGCTGCTGCTCGGCGACCGCGTCCTCGGCGAGCGGCTGGCCGACGACCCGCGCGTGGCCCTGGTGAGCGCCACCGGCTCCGTGCGCATGGGACGCCAGGTCGGTCCCCGCGTGGCCGCGCGCTTCGGCCGTACGCTGCTGGAGCTGGGCGGCAACAACGCCGCCGTCGTCGCCCCGTCGGCCGACCTGGAGCTCGCCGCCCCGGCCATCGTGTTCGCGGCGGCCGGCACGGCCGGGCAGCGCTGCACCACGCTGCGGCGGCTTATCGCGCACGAGGACGTCGCCGACGCCCTGCTCGACCGGCTGACCTCCGCGTACGGGCGGCTGCCCATCGGCGACCCGTTCGACGACGCCACGCTGGTCGGGCCGCTCATCACCGGGCAGGCGCACGACGCGATGCGGCACGCGCTCGACACCGCGCGGGCCGAGGGCGGCAAGCTGCTCGCCGGAGGCGGCCGGCGCCTGGCCGACGCCGCGCCGGCCGCCTTCTACGCCGAGCCGGCGATCGTGCGCGTCGAGGGGCAGAACGGCATCGTGCGGGAGGAGACGTTCGCCCCCATCCTGTACGTCCAGACGTACCGCACGCTGGACGAGGCGATCGAGCTGAACAACGCCGTCCCCCAGGGGCTGTCGTCCAGCGTCTTCACCCGGGACGTGGGCGAGGCCGAGCTGTTCACCTCGGCGACGGGCTCCGACTGCGGGATCGTCAACGTCAACATCGGCACGTCCGGCGCCGAGATCGGCGGGGCGTTCGGCGGGGAGAAGGAGACGGGCGGCGGCCGCGAGTCCGGCTCGGACGCGTGGCGGGCCTACATGCGGCGCTCGACCGCGACGGTGAACTACTCCGACCGGCTCACCCTGGCCCAGAACGTCAGCTTCCTGTGAAACCCGCCCGGTCCCGGGGGCCCGCCGCCCGGCCGCGGGCTTCCGGGCCGGGCGACCCATTGCTTATTTGTACAAACGATCGATAGAATAGCTGGCATGGCGGAGCTTACGGGGGCGGCGGCCGGCCGTGTGCGTACCGTGCTGGGAGACGTCTCCCCCGGCGCGCTCGGACACACCCAGCCACACGAACACGTCCTGTGCGACATGTCGCCGATCATCCAGCCGTGGGGCCTGCGGCCGGTGGCCGGGGACGACGACACCCCACCAGGGACCGGCGGCCGGATCACTTCAGAGTTCCCCGCCTCGGTGCGCGCCCGGATCGACGACCCGGTGCGCCCCGACACCTACGACTGGATCCGCCGCACCGTCCTCAACCGCGACAACCTGCGCCTGCTCTCCGAGGACGACGCCACCGAGGAGCTCGGCCTCTACCGCGCCGCCGGCGGCGGCACGGTCGTCGACTCCTCCCCCGTCGGCCTGGGGCGCGATCCGCTGGGCCTGGCGCGCGTGTCCCGGGCGAGCGGCGTGCACATCGTGATGGGCAGCGGCTACTACTGCCGCGACTACCACCCGCCGGGCCTGACGCGGACACCCGTGGAGGCCGTGCGCGACGAGATCGTGCGCGACGTGCAGGAGGGGGTGAGCGACACCGGTGTCCGCGCCGGGCTCATCGGCGAGATCGGCCTGAGCTGGCCGGTCCACCCGGTCGAGGAGAAGGTGCTGCGCGCGGCCTGCCTCGCGCAGGCCGCCACCGGGGCGCCGCTGCAGATCCACCCCGGCCGCCACCCCGACGCGCCGCTCCAGGCGATGCGCGCGGTCGCCGAGGCGGGCGGCATACCGGAGCGGGTCGTCATGTCCCACCTGGACCGCACGCTGTGGCGGGCCGAGGACCTGCTGGAGCTGGCCCGTACGGGCTGCTACCTGGAGCTCGATCTGTTCGGCCAGGAGTCCAGCTACTACGCCTTCAACCCCGACGCGCGCCGCCCCAACGACCGCACCCGCGTCGAATGGCTCCAGCTGCTGGCCGAGGCCGGCCACCTGGACCGGCTGCTCGTCTCCCAGGACATCTGCCAGAAGGTCTACCTGCGCCGCTACGGCGGCCCCGGGTACACCCACATCCTCGACAGCGCCGTCCCGCTCATGCGGCGCATGGGGATGTCCGACAAGGAGATCACGACGCTGACGGTCGCGAACCCCGCCGCCGTCCTCACTGTGGGATAGTCGGCGCCATGGCCACGACCAACCAGACGGGCGGAAGCCAGCGCGCCAAGGGCGGCAGGATGAAGGCGACGTCCACCAGGCGGGCGCAGTCCGCGCGCACGGAGCTGGGGCTGCTGCGGACCGCGTGCTGGCTCTTCTCCGAGCGCGGCTTCCACGGCACCGGCATCCGCGACATCTCCGAGGCCGCCGGGGTGGCCGTCTCGGCGATGTACTACTACGCCTCCTCCAAGGACGAGCTGCTGGAGGCGGTCTCCCGCCGGGTCATGGACGTGCTGACCACCGCGAGTGCGCAGACCATCGCCGACGTGGACGACCCGGCCGAGCGCCTGGCCGCGCTGATGGCCGTCCACGTAGCTTTTCACGCCCGCAACCCGCGCGCCGCCAAGGTCGCCGACCACGAGTTCCAGGCGCTGGCCGGCCCGGCCCGGCGCGACATCCAGCGGATGCGCGACGCCTACGAGCAGGTCTGGGCCGACACGCTGCGCGCGGGCGTCGAGGCGGGCGTCTTCAAGGACCGCGGCACCGTGGCGCGGCTGGCGATGCTGCAGATGGCGACGGGCGTCGCGCAGTGGTACCGGCCCACCGGCGAGCTGGGCATCGCGGAGCTCTGCGAGCGGTTCGCCGACATGGGGCTCGCGCTGATGGGCGCCGACCGCGACGGGCGCCCGCTGGAGATGCGCGACCTGCCCAGGCTGGACATGGACGTGCTGCTGGAGCGGGTCGAGCTGTCCATCGAGCCGCGCCGCAAGCCCGCCGGCCTGTGAACCCGCCGCGCCGCCGCAAGGCCGTCGTCCCTTCCCTCGACCCGCCGCGCCGCCGCAAGGCCGCCGTCCCTTCTGTGACCGGCCGCGGCCTGGCGCCGCCTCTTCCCCTTCCCCGCCCCCCGGCCGCCTGGCCGCCGGGCCGGGGGGGCGGGGCGGGGCCCGGCCGGGGTCTTGACAGGCCACCTTATTTGAGCGATCGTTCGATCAGACTTGCGTCGTGCCCGGCGGAGACGCCGGACGATGAGCGGAGATTGACGTGACGCGTACGGACCTGTCCCCTGCCGCGGAGACGCCGCGAGACCCCGAGGAGGCGGCGCTCGCCGCGGGCGTGGCGCGGGAGCTGTTCGGGCTGGAGGGGCGGCTGGAGCCGCTTCCCGGCGAGAAGGACCGCAACTACCGCCTGACCACCCCGGACGGCGATCGCCACGTCCTGAAGATCCACGCTCCGGGCACCGACCCCGTGGAGCTCGACCTGCAGGACGCCGCGCTGCTGCACCTCGCCGCGGCGCCCGGCGCTCCCCCCGCGCCGCGCCCGGTGGCGGCGCTCGACGGACGGCACACCGTACCGGCGCCCTGGCCGGACGGCACGCGGGCCGCCCGCATGCTCACCTGGATGGACGGCCGCCCGTGGGCGCAGATCCGGCCCACGGAGGAGCGTCTGCGCGACCTCGGGCGGCACGTCGCCGCCGTCGACCTCGCGCTGCGCGGCTTCACCCACCACGGCATGCGCCGCGAGCTGCTGTGGAGCCTCACCAGCGCGCCCCGGGTGGCCGGGCTGGCGCCGCTGGTGGCCGGAGAGCTGCGGCCTCTGGTGGAGGAGGTCTTCGACCGTTACCGCACCCACGTCGCACCGCGTCTGGCCGCCCTGCCGCACCAGGTGATCCACAACGACGCCAACGAGCTCAACATCCTCGTGGACGACCGTGGCGCCGTGGCCGGGCTCATCGACTTCGGCGACGTGGTGTGGAATCCCCGCGTGTGCGGGCTGGCCGTCGCCGCGGCGTACGCGACGCAAGGGCACGCCGACCCGCTGCGGGCGGTGCTGCCGCTGGTGGCCGGGTACGACGAGGTGACGCCGCTGCGCCCGGAGGAACTGGAGGTGCTGTTCGACCTGACGCGCACGCGGCTGGCGATCAGCCTGTGCCTGTCGGCACATCACCACGCCCAGGACCCGGACAACACGTACCTGCTGGTCAGTCGGCACGGGGTGGCGCAGGCGCTGCGGCGCCTGGCGGGGACGGACGCGGACCTCGCGCACTTCCGGCTGCGCGACGCCGTCGGGTACGCGCCGGATCCCCGGGCTCGGGCGGTGCGCCGCCACTTCGACGCGGACGAGGCGCGGCCTGCGCCGCTGCTGGAGGACGGGGTGGAGGGCGGTGTCGCCGGCGGGTACGGCGACCTGCCCGCCCCCGCGCCGCCACCGCACCGGCCGAGACCGGACGCCACCGAGCCGCGCGACACCGGATCGGGCGGCGCGGAGGCGGAGGAGGCCGGGCCGGTGGTGCGGCTGGGGATCGAGGTGGCCGCCGTAGCCGGGGCCGCCGTCCGGTGCCCGCTCCCCTCGGTCGTCCACGCGGTGCGCGCCGAGGGCGGGGGCGTCGTGGTGCTGGAGCACCGCACCGGTGATGGCGAGCCGTTCTGGACGCTCTACCGGCACCTGGCCCCGGCCTCCGTGGCGGCGCTGCGGCCCGGGACGCGGCTCTCGGCGGGCGACCCCCTGGGCACCCTGGACACGGCGCCCCCGGAGGGACCGGTGACGCTGGGAGTGCAGCTCGTCACCCATCTCGCCGGCCTCGGGGCCGCGTTCCCCTGGACGGCGCCCGCCGGCGAGGCCGACCTGTGGACCGGCATCAGCCTGCACCCCGGCGCGCTGCTCCGCCCGCATCCCCGGGAACGACCCGTCCCTCCCGCCGGTCCTCCGCCGGCGCCCCGGCGGGCGGCGCGGGACGTCGCCGCGCGCCGCCGCGTCAACCTCAGCCGCGCCCTCAGCCTGTCCTACCGGGAGCCGCTGCACATCGTGCGCGGCGAGGGCGCCCACCTCTACGACGCCTCCGGCCGCCGCTGGCTGGACCTGGTCAACAACGTCTGCCACGTCGGGCACTGCCACCCTCGGGTGGTCGAGGCCGGTCACCGGCAGGCGGCGCTGCTCAACACCAACACCCGCTACCTGCACGAGTCGCTCGTCGAGTACGCGCGCCGCCTGGTCGAGCTGCTGCCCGACCCGCTGCGCGTGTGCTTCTTCGTCAACTCCGGCTCCGAGGCCAACGACCTGGCCCTGCGCCTGGCCACCGCCCACACCGGCGCCGAGGACGTGCTGGTCCTGGACCACGCCTACCACGGCCATCTCAGCTCGCAGATCGCGCTCAGCCCGTACAAGTTCGACCGGCGGGGCGGGCGGGGCCGGCCGGGCACCACGCACGTCTGCGAGCTGCCCGACCCCTACCGCGGGCGCCTGCGGACAGGCCGTGACCGCGACCTGGCGCGCGGGTACGCGGCGTCGGTGGCGGAGCGGCTGGCCGGGTTGCGCGCGGCGGGACGGCGGCCGGCAGCGTTCTTCGCCGAGTCGCTGCAGAGCTGCGGCGGGCAGATCGTCTACCCGGACGGCTACCTGCGCGAGGCGTTCGCCCTCGCGCGGGCGGCCGGCGGGGTGTGCGTGGCCGACGAGGTGCAGGTGGGCCTGGGCAGGGTGGGCCGGCACTTGTGGGGGTTCGAGACGCAGGGCGTGGTGCCCGACATCGTCACGCTGGGCAAGCCGATGGGCAACGGCCATCCGCTCGCGGCGGTGGTGACGACGCCGGAGGTGGCGCGCTCGTTCGAGAACGGCATGGAGTACTTCAACACCTTCGGCGGCAACCCGGTGTCGGCGGAGGTGGGACTGGCGGTGCTCGACGTCATCCGCGACGAGCGGCTCCAGGCGCGGGCGCGGCGGCTCGGGGAGCGGCTACTGCGCGGCCTGCGCGCGCTCCAGGAGCGCCACCCGCTGGTGGGCGACGTCCGCGGCGAGGGCCTCTTCCTCGGCGTGGAGCTCAGCCTGGACGACCGCCGGGCGGCCACGGCGCAGGCGGCAGCCGTGAAGGAGGCGGTCAAGGCGCGCGGCGTGCTCGTCTCCACGGACGGTCCGGACGACAACGTCCTCAAGATCAAGCCGCCGCTCGTGCTGGGCGAGGCGGACTGCGACCTGTTCCTGGACGTCCTCGGCGACGCCCTGGACGAGGTCGAGAAGGCCCTCTGAAGAACATCCCGTTTGTGAGACGTGCCTTGACGCGGGCACTAATTTGAGCGATCGTTCGATTACTTAACCGGCTGGGACGGCGACGCCCCCGAGCACCATGGGCGGTTCAACAGATGCAAGGCATGCGGAAGACGGTCCTCGCGGCCACGGCGGCGGCCCTGGCGATGACCACGGCCGGCTGCTACCGGGACACCACCGGCGGCACCCCCGGCAACAAGGCCGGCAGCGCGTCCCCGGGCGGCGCGGCAGGGCGCGAGCTGGTCACGACGACCACGGCCGGCACCGGCCGGGTGGACCGGGTCACCTGGGCCCTGTACCGGGGCACCACCTCGATCGACCCGATCACCGCGGGCGACTACCCCGAGATCACCGTGACGAGCCTCCTGTGCGAGTCGCTGTTCCGCCAGGGCCCCGACGGCTCGGTGGGGCCCGGGCTGGCGACCGCACTGGAGTACCCGGACCCGCGCACGGCCGTCCTGAGGCTGCGCGAGGGCGTGACCTTCTGGGACGGCTCCCCCATGACCGCCGAGGACGTCGCGTTCAGCATCGAGCGCAACCGCGACCCGAAGGGCGGCGGCTACTGGGTGCCCATGCTGAGCCGCGTCACCTCGGTGAAGGCCACCGGCCCGCTGGAGGTCACGCTGAACCTGAGCAAGCCCGACCACTGGCTGCGCGACGTCCTGTCGTACATGCCGGGCATGGTGGTGTCGAAGGCGTACGTCACCGCGAAGGGCAAGGACTACGGCACCGCCCAGGGCGGGGCCATGTGCACCGGCTCGTTCAAGCTCGGCGAGTGGCGCACCGGCGACGTGCTGTCCGTCGTGCGCAACGACGCGTACTGGAACCGCTCGGCCGTCCCCCTGACGGGCCGGATCGACTTCAAGGGCGTCCCCGACGAGGCGACGCTGACGGCGGCGCTGCTGACCGGGGAGGTGGACGGCGCCTACCTGGAGCTGCCGCTGTCGACGATGGACCAGGTCCGGGCGAGCGACGCGGTCAAGGTGTACCAGGGGCCGTCGTACCTGATCGACGCGCTGATCGTGGCCGACCTGCGCCGAGGCCCGCTGGCCGACCCGCGCGTGCGCCGGGCCCTTTCCCTCGCGATCGACCGCGAGGCGTACATCGCCACCCTCTACAAGGGCACCGCCCAGCCCGCCCGCGCGCTCGGCACGCCCGGCACCTGGGGGTACGAGCGCGGCACGTTCGAGGCCGCCTGGAACGCCCTGCCTGACCAGAAGGCGGACCTGGAGACCGCGCGCCGCCTCGTGCAGGAGGCCGGCGCGACCGGGAAGACCGTCACGTTCGGCATGAGCAACGAGCTGAACAAGCTCGTCACCGAGGCCAACCTGTTCAAGACGGCCGCCGAGCGCATCGGGCTCAAGCCCCGGCTGAAGGCGGTCTCCGCCGACGCCTACGGCGGCTTCTTCCTGGATCCGAAGGCCCGCGCCGACGTGGACGGCTTCTTCACCACCAACTACCCCAACTGGGCCGACCCCGGCGCCCTCTACGCCTCGTTCGCCCTGCCCGGCGGCTCCCAGGACTACGGCGGCTACCGCAGCGCCGAGGCGGCGGACCTGCTTGAGCGCGCCCGCGGCGCGGCCGAGCCGAAGGAGCGGGCCGAGCTGACCGTGCGGGCGCAGCAGACCGTGACCGGCGACCTGCCGTGGATCCCGGTCGTCGCCCCCGACACCGTGCTCGTGCTCAACTCCCGGCTGACCGGCGCGACGGTCTCCTCCCAGCATCTGTTCGCGCCGTGGGCGGACCGGCTCGGGGCGGTGGGCTGACGCATGGCCTCCTACCTGCTCCGGCGGCTGCGAGCGCCGCGAAGAAGCCCAGAAGGCCCTGGCGGAGGCCGAAACCGCGCCGCCAAGGTAGGCGACGACAAGGCTGAGGTCGACAAGCTGGTCA